>DAOWMC010000086.1 GCA_030643285.1 Methanobacteriota archaeon
ATAAGGCGAAAACATAGGCACCAGCTCAAAGTCGACATCGTCGGGAAGCGTAATATTAAACGAATAAACGGAGTACCCATAGCGTTTTGCTACTTGTATTGCATTTTCAGCCTCCTTGCTTGGTTCCCCACTTTTGGGATTAATCGTGCAAAAAGTTACTTTCCCCTCGACCCTCATGATAAAACTAAAATTTTGATGAAATCCTTCCAAAAATTCTACTAATTTTTTAAGCTCCCCCCAGGTTTCACACAGATGAATGTTCTTACTTACAAGATTGGTAACATACCAACTTTTATCCATGTAAGGGTATCTCTCATACTGCTTTTCTACCTCTTCTCTTGCGGATATGATCTTGTCCGAGTCCCGCAAGTTAGTGAATTTCCACCCCTTTCTTAGAAAGTATCGTGTAGCAATTATCTCGGCGATAAATCTGCGATCTTCATCTTCCACTTTCATATTAGTTAGTAAAAATTTATGATATTAAAACTATTGCCCCGGATTGATACCTCATTTAATCCATAAATTTTTTGATATTTTTTGCAGCCATTTTTCGTAACGTTTATAGTATCGTATGTGATGTAGAGATTAATACGTAATAATGTGATACCTACAGGGGTGTTTTGATTTTGGACAGAAAGGAGTTCATTGAAAGGTTTAAAGATGTGCTATTACTTATGATTGTGATCCTGTTCAGTTTAACGCTGACAAGAGGATCTTTTGCAAAAAGGCTGGATCTGGCTGATGCTTATACGGTTCAGGCGATAGAAAATGAAGAGAAGCTTGTTTATGAAGAGTGCAAAAAAGAGGGCGATGACTTTATCAGAAATGGGGCCACGAAATTGTACAACCCCCAGGGCGTGCCTTACATTGATCTGGATGCCTGTGGAAAGGCAAAAGAAGAATGGACTGTTGGCGATAACGAGCCTGAAAAGAGATACTGTAATTCTCCCTGTGAAATGTACTGTCGTGAATATGCAAAGGCCGATGCGATAGAGATCGTAACAGATGATGGTAAAACATATTATCCCCGGGTAGATTATGAACTGTGCAACAACTGCGGGATGTGCTTTAAAAACTGTGGATATCATGCAATAGAGTGGATTAATTCAGGAGTGATAGAGGAATGAGACGAAGAGAATTCATGACTTCTGGTTGGAGAACGTGGAATGTTGCCGCATTCATCGCTTTGGGTGGATTTGTAGGTGGTTTGGGTGTAACAACCCAGGTTTCGGGGCATCCCAACGCTATAATATGTTACGAATGCCGTGCATGTGTTAAAGATTGCCCGTTAAACTTTGATCCTGCCGGGTTTGTGCTTGCAGCTCGTATAAATAATCCTGATAGAGAGATGCTTTCGGAAATTGATGTAGAGGAGTATAAGATGTTAACCGATAAGGAGATTACGCTGGAGCAACTCTACGAGATGGACCCACTTATGCAGGTTTACGTGAAGGAGAAAAAAGATCCGCAACTTGTAAAAAATGTAGTTGGTAAGGGCTACACACTCGAAAGGACATACAAGATGAGGGCAAAAGATGTTGCAGATTTTTGTCTTCTGGATGGACTTTGCTCGATGAACTGCCCGGTTAACATTGAAGTTACGGATTTTGTTATTGATTTGAAGATAAACGATAGATTTAGGTAATGATTCTATGGAGTTTACAAGAAGAGAGGTAATGAGGGTAGCTGGTTATTCTGCGCTTTTTAGCTTGCTGCCGATAGGTATGCAAAGTGCCGTCAGGGAAAAAATTGAAAAAGAGGCAGTACCCGGATCAGGGAACTTGGATCTTGGAGATCTGGAAAAAATAGATGTGGATGCATATCTTGCTTCCTGTTCCAGATGTGGGGTGTGCGTATCTGTTTGCCCACAGCAGGCGATAAAACTTTCATCCCTCTTAATACCTGTTCTGACGCCCGATACATGGGATAGATGCCCAGGTACACTGGAATGTTCTGTCTGTATGAGGTACTGTCCGACAAACGCAATATTAAACGCTTACGAGGGTATTGACTATAAAGAAACAGCATTGTATAAGAGGCAGGAGCGTCTTATGGAGACATCTGAAGAATAGTGGATGCTTTCGGGTATGAGCCAAGCACTTTTAGAAGTTGAACTTTTTTATTAATATCGCCTAAGGCTTCGCTTACTTTTTTATCTTTTATGTGTCCATCACAGTCGATATAAAATACATAATCCCCCAGGGCCTTTCGGGATGGACGTGATTCGATTTTTGAAAGATTGATATTTCTTTTAGAAAATGCTTCGAGAATCTCATATAGTGCCCCTGGTCGGTCTTTTTGCAGGTAAATTGAAATGGAGGTTTTGTCGTCTCCGGTTGGTTTTGCATAATCATTTCCAATGGCAATAAATCGTGTAACATTTTCATTGTGATCCTGAATATCTTTTTTGAGCACATTCAGGTTGTATCTTATGGCTGATTCCTCGGAGGCTATTGCTGCAATCTCTCCCGATTCGGAAGCCTGTTTTGCGGCATGAGCAGTACTATCAGTTGTAATTACTTTAACTCCCTTAAAATGTTCTTTTATAAAAAATCTGCATTGTGCAATAGCTTGAGGGTGAGATAGGATTATATTAACATCAGAAATATCTCCAACAGCCAATAAACAGTGTTTTATCTGTACCAATACCTCACCGATGATTTTTATATCATAGGCCCTTAACAAATCCAGCGTAATCCCCACAGAACCTTCTAATGAGTTTTCTATGGGTATAATTCCCTGATTTATTTTCTCTTCCACTAAACCTGAGACAACATCGATGACATCATCATAATATTTAAGTCTGGAATTATTATCCCATATTAAAGCCGCCTGTTCACAGTATGTTCCCACCGGCCCCAGTAACCCAAGTATCATTTTAATCTCCTTTGTGTCCCGTTTCCAACGCCAAAATTACCTTATCACAGAGTGCTCCTGCTCTAACGATCTTCCTATTAACCAGATCGACTATTGTAGAAGAAACACAATAATCACAATCTCCGCCATCAACTGCAAAATCCGCTTTTATATTAACCTCTTCAAATCGTACGGGTGGTTCATCGCCTGATATGTTGGCACTTGTTGAAGTTATCGGACCGCATAGATCGATTATGTGACATGCCACCGAATTGTCCGGAAATCGCACACCGACAAGATCAAGCCCTGCCGTCAAAATATCCGGTACAATTGATTCTTTCTTTAGTAAAACAGTTACAGGCCCGGGAAGGAATTTTTTTATCAAATCCCATGAGTTTACCTTTGCAATTTTCTCAATCATTTCGTAGCTTGAAACCGCAACTGATATTGGTTGATCAAAGGGCCTTTTTTTTATTTCATACACCCTCTTTATTGATTTTTCGGAGAGGGCATCTGCCCCCAAACCATATACGGTTTCTGTGGGATAGACAATCACCCCGCCCCCCGTTACCACTTCTGCAGCCTTTTTGATGTTGTCAGTAATCATCTTCGTCCTTTTTTTATAAGGGCGATATCTCCCAATGTTAGCGTTTTTGAACCTTTGGATGGTTTAACTTCCTGGGTCTCCAATCGCTCGATCAGTGTAATATCAAGCAACCTTTCCAGTTTTTTTCTAACCGTATCCTCAGGTACGATCTCACTTCTTTCGATCTTCCCGATCAGTGACATTTTCTCGTTAATCTTTTTTGCAAGCTTTTCCTGGGTCAAACCAATTTTTTCCCTTGCTTTTCTTATCATTTGGCCATAATTCGGATTGATTTCCTCAATTTCTATCTTTTTGTAACGTGGTCCGCCCGGACGAAAACCTGTACGACCCAAGAGGATATCTTTTGGAGATGTATGTGTCTCACCCACGACGGTTCCATATTTCACACATCCGTTGCATACAGTTAGCTCTGACCCCCCAGTTCCAATTTTATGCGGTGCTCCTAATATTTCAGCGCCACATATCTCACAATGCATAGTCCCACCTATATTGACAAAAGATTTATAGGGGGATGAAGTATAAATAATATTCGGAGAGTGAGCGATGACGCCCGAAATGCCAGATGATGGAAGCGTAAAAAAAGATGTGGATGATCATTCCAAGTATTTGATGGATCGTCTACGTCAGCTGGAAGAGAAAAATCTCAAACTTAGGGAAGATGGAAGAAGAATCGAAACAGAAAAGAAATTTGCAGAGAGTCAGAAAATCAAGTATGAACGGGAAGTTCGCAGGCTCAGAAGTGAGATTGAACGACTGAAGGCTCCACCCCTGATCGTGGGAACAATAATTGATATGATGGAGGATGATAAAGTAATAATAAAGAGTAGTACAGGCCCGAAATTTGTTGTCAATGTGTCTCAGTTTGTGGGAGATGAGGAAATTAGCGCTGGTACTCAGGTTGCTCTGAATCAGCAATCACTTGCAATTGTGGGTATAATCCCCTCTTCAAAGGATCCGGTTGTTTATGCCATGGAAATAATCGATTCACCATCCGTTAATTATGATGATATAGGTGGCCTTGAAGAACAGATACAGGAATTAAGAGAAACGGTTGAATTGCCACTTACCGAGCCGGAAAGATTTGAAAAGATTGGGATTGATCCCCCGAAAGGGGTTTTACTAATCGGCATGCCAGGAACCGGAAAAACACTCATCGCAAAGGCTGTTGCACACCAGACAAATGCCACATTTATCCGGGTTGTTGGCTCTGAATTGGTACAGAAATATATTGGTGAGGGTGCACGCCTCGTTAGAGAAATGTTTGATCTGGCAAAAGAAAAAGCTCCGAGCATCATATTCATAGACGAGCTGGATGCAGTTGGAGCAAGGCGTTTTGAGAGTGCAACCTCAGGAGATAGAGAGGTTCAGCGAACATTGATGCAGCTTTTGGCAGAGATGGATGGTTTTGAAACAAGGGGTGATGTCAAGATTATAGGGGCAACAAACAGGGAGGATATTTTAGATCCGGCCCTTCTTAGGCCTGGCCGGTTTGATCGGGTAATTGAGGTACCAATGCCCAATTTTGAAGGGAGATTAGAAATTCTTAAAATACATACCGCTTCTATCAATCTCTCGGGTGATATTGATCTTCAAAAAATTGCATCCATGACAGAAAATGCTTCAGGGGCAGATATAAAAGCTATTACGATGGAAGCCGGAATGTTTGCGATAAGATCCAATCGGGATTTTGTGAAACTGTGTGATTTTGAATATGGAATTAAGAAGGTTATGAATACATCCGAAAGAACTCAGATGAGACCGTCAAAAGAAAGTGGTGCTATGTTTGCTTAAGCAAAGGGGCACCAAAAGCGTCGATAGTCTAGTGGTTATGACTTGGGCCTTCCATCCAGTGGGGTTTTGTACTTTTATCATCTGATCCACCATTGAGCCGATTTTTGGAGTTTGGGAAGATAGCCCACGACCCGGGTTCGAATCCCGGTCGACGCATATGAGAAGGGAAGGAGTAAAATCCATTGCAATGGGGAGGATTATACGGTTATTTGAACTGGCGGAAGAAGAGTTCGGTACCCACCCCAAAAGGAGCGATAGATACGTGCAACTTGCAAAGGTTATAGGTATGCGGCACCGCATTAAAATTCCAAAGCACCTGAAGATGCGGGTTTGTAAAAATTGCAACTGTTTTTTAGTTCCGGGAAAAAATGCCAGAATACGTTTGAGGGGAAATTACATGACAACCACCTGTCTGAACTGTAAC
>DAOWMC010000173.1 GCA_030643285.1 Methanobacteriota archaeon
AAAAAAGCCATACACTATTGAAGGGATGCCTGCCAGCACTTCAATAACCGGTTTAGCCACCGCCCTGAGACGTTGCCCGGCAAATTCAGAGAGGAAAAGAGCTGCTCCGATACCTACCGGAGCCCCCATCAAAAGAGCTCCCCCCGCTACAAGAATCGACCCCGAAAGAAGAGGTAAGACGCCAAACTTAGGATTGCCACCACTTGGGATCCACGAACATCCAGTAAAGAACTCCAGTGGGCTTATAACGGGGTTTGAGAAGAAGTTAAATGACCCATTTACCAGCGTATAAATTATTGCAGCACTTATTACAACTGCAAGGCTCGCTGATATAAACAGGAGAACAGTTATTGCAATCTCACCGGGAATTAATTTTCTCTCGAAAAGATATTTGTAGCTTTGCCCACTGTCTTTCGTTATCCTCTTGCTTTCCTTCAATTCGTTACCTCCATTTTCATTAAAGTTTTGCAAGCTGGTCCGTAATCATATTTTCATCAACAAGCGTTAGTTTTACATACCCAACATCAGGTACGATATCCTGTCCATCCTCACTTAGGATGTATTTTAGATAATCGTTGATCACGTTATCCGTTTCTGGTATACCATTTGTGTAAATATGCAATGGGCGGGCCATGGGATAGTTTGCAATATTTGTTAGAGAAGGCTCCTCAAAATTAACATCTTCATCTGCAATCCACACTGTCTTAACCTTGCCTGGATTTTCTTTGTAGTATGCATATCCAAGATAACCAATCGCGTATTTGTTATCTTTTATCGCACTCAAAATGACATTATCATCTGCACTGGGGTGATAAACACCGTCCCCCAAATCCAGTCGCGTGTTAGTTTGTTGATCTTTTTTGCCCCACCCGGGTATTATTTCTTCAAAGAAGAAATCGTATGTCCCACTCGCCTCGTCGGGTGCATATATCTCTATTTTCTCATGTGGTGCATTGTTTAATCCTGGGACCTCGTCCCAATATACTGCAGGATTGTCGTCAGTGAATATCGTTTTTAGTTGAGAGTAATTCAATTGGGTGGCCCAATTATTATTGTTGTTAACAACTACAGTCAGAGCGTCGTATGCTACAACCCATTTATGAGGCCAGACACCTGCCGGAGATGGTCCTTTGGCGGTTCCATCGGGATTCACATCGTTTGGATCGCCCCCTACCTTCTCGTAATCTTTTCCTTTCATCAATCTACTTGCATCTCCAAGATCTGCCTCACCCATGAGGAGGGAGTTAAAACCGTGGCTAGATCCCCCACCCGAAACAGATATGTCGGCCTTGTCGAATTCCTCTGCCCAGGCAATGGCCAAAGGCAGCAAAGTACTGGAGCCTGATTGAATAAGTTTGGGTTTTTCGCTGGACTCTGTTTCAGTTGTTTCCAAACATCCTGAGGTCAGTATTATAGATATGATCGATATGATAACGACCATTGATATTGTTTTACTTTTTTTCAATTTATTACCTCCTATGAGGTAGGGAAGTTTGTTACAATATATATAGTTTTCTTTAATAAATTTGTATTTTATAAATATTCTATATAATAGGTATATAGATATATAGTATATTTATAGAAAGAAAACATGCCATAACGTGGCGTATTTATGGGTCAAAAACTACAGCAAGGTGGATGTGGACCCTGAATGATAATTTTTATGGAATTTTAGAAGCAATCGAAACAGGGCCAATTAATAGTGTTGCTGAAGGATTGAACAACAAAATCAAGATTGTGGTCAAAAGATCCCATGGATTTAAGACTGCAAAATATAGAAATATTATTATTTATCTGGTGGCTGGTAAATTGGAGTTGTTTACGGGTTTGCCCACGCAATGTTGAAGAGAACCGGAAAAATTTGGTTCAAAAACTTTAAATAAGATTTAATTCATTGAAACAAACAATGAATATTGAGATAATAGAAGATAAAGAAAATAAGTTGTTAAACAGGCGGGGGGTAAAATTCAGGGTTATTCATGACGGTGGAACGCCTTCCAAAAAGAAAATGCGTAGTGAATTAGTTTCCTTTCTGAAAACAAAGTCGGAGTTGCTGGTAATAGATGGGATGAGATCCGAATTTGGAAAACGGGAGACTATAGGGTATGCGAAAGTATATGATAACGAAGATAGGGTACAGAAATTAGAGCACACCCATATACTTTTGAGAAATTTTCCATCTGCTAAATCGGGGGAAAATGAAGCGAGCCCGGGGGGAGCGTGAAGTGTCCGTGGCCATTCATAAGTATTATTCAGTTACAGAAGAGGGGACGCTTAAAAGAGAGCGACAGACCTGTCCGAGATGCGGTACCGGTGTTTTTTTAGCAAATCATAAAAACCGTCATTCCTGTGGAAAATGCGGATATGCAGAATTTAAGAAAACAAAAAAGGAATAGAATTTAATAAGGAGATTAATATCATTATCAGGTGGGGATAAAATGGAATTAATATTAATAGCGCCAATAGCGGCTGTTTTAGCTTTAGTGTTTGCAGGGATTCTGGCTTCAAGGATAAAAAAACAGGATATTGGCTCAGATAAGATGAAAGAGATATCAGAGGCCATTCATGATGGGGCAATGATATTTCTAAACCAGGAGTATAAGATACTTGTTGTCTTTGTTATTATACTCGCTTTGGTTCTGGCTTTTGCGTTAGAAGATGGCGTCTATATGTCAATCACTTTTATTATAGGTGCCTTTTTATCAGCTCTTGCCGGAAACATCGGTATGAGGGTGGCAACAGCATCAAATGCAAGAACCGCAAATGCCTGTAAAGAAAGCCTGAATTCAGGCCTCAGGATTGCATTTTTCTCTGGAACCGTTATGGGAATGTGTGTTGTAGGCCTTGGTGTTTTGGGCGTCAGCATTTTGTTTTTTATATTTAAAGATCCGAACCTCCTCTTTGGATTTGGTTTTGGTGCAAGTTCAATCGCCCTTTTTGCGAGGGTCGGTGGAGGAATATACACAAAAGGAGCAGATGTGGGGGCGGATCTGGTTGGAAAGGTTGAAGTGGGGATACCAGAAGACGATCCAAGAAATCCGGCAACAATAGCTGATAATGTTGGTGATAATGTTGGTGACGTTGCAGGGATGGGTGCGGACCTCTTCGAGTCTTATGTCGATTCGATAATCGCAGCGATGGTACTTGGCTTTGCCGGGGTGGCAGTTGGTGGATATGTAATTGATAAGAGTAGCGCTCTGGCACTTCCGCTGATCCTTGCAGGCATAGGTATAATCGCATCACTGATCGGAAGTTTCTTTGTAAGAACAGGTAAAACTCAGAACCTTCACGGAGCTTTGAATAAAGGTGTCTTTTCAGCAGCTATATTGATGGCCATTTTAACATTCGTTGTTGTATGGCAATTTTTAGGTCTCGATGCGATTGGCATCTTTTACTCAACCATATCAGGCCTGATCGCAGGAATTGTAATTGGACTTATAACCCAGTATTACACCTCTTCAAAGCCTGTCAGGAGGATAGCCGAGGTATCACAGACAGGTGCTGCCACAAATATAATCGAGGGCCTTTCAATTGGAATGATAAGTACCGTTGTACCTGTAATTGCAGTCTGTGTGGCCATATATCTGGCATACCATTTTGCAGGTCTTTATGGAATTGCAATCGCGGCTGTAGGGATGCTCT
>DAOWMC010000076.1 GCA_030643285.1 Methanobacteriota archaeon
AAAGCACCCGAAAGCTCCGAAAGTGCGAGAAGCTCTTCATTTGTTGCCAGGCCAGAAGACACAAAGGCAATACTATCCGCTCCGCTTCCCTCTTGAACTTCCTTTAACTTTTTAGCGACCTCTTCTATAGCAGGGCCCAGTTCAACTTCCTTCTGTACATCGCCATCTTTAATCATGGGCTTTGCCTGTTCTTTTGAGTAATACTTTGGTAGTTTAACCCCGAACTTACATATCTTACCCTCATTTACCGGGGCCCTCTTCCTATAATCAATATCGATGCCAGCATCATCTTTTACCACGTATAATCCGCAACCTACACTACATCCGGGACATATGCTTTCGATTGTATTCATGACCTCAACTCCACCTCATAAAATGGGGGTGTATCCATATTCATACCAGGTATATGACCCAATCTGGATTGCATTCTCTCTGCAAACCTTCTATGTATCATCGTTAATGGAATATCAACAGGACAGACTTCCTCACACTGACCGCAACCTATACAGGAGTCCATTAGATGGAGCAATCGCACCATGTGGAACATGGAGAGTTTATACGAATCGTCCTCGTACTCCATCTGGAGGCACTTTGAATCATCTCCACAGGCACAGACAGGACAGATCTTTCTGCAACTTCCACAGTCTATACAGTTTTTGAAGACGTCGATGTAGTATGCCAATCGATCCGATGAGGTGAGCGAATCAACCTCGGAAAATACCTTTTTATGCCACTCCTCGGCAAGGTTCCTCATTGTACTGTCTATCTTTTCTCGCATCTTTGATGATTTCTCCGATGCAGACTCAAACTCAATATATCCCGCATCCACAGCATTTTTGAATATCTCCACACCCTTCTCGGTCAATACCTGTACGAATGTAGCGTTGCCAAACTTATCCTTTGGAACACCCCAGTTCCCGCATGCCAGATCTGCCATTTCGGGGATGTTTGTTATGCAGTACCGACAGGAAACTCTCCTACCATAACCTTTATCTTCAACCTCGTCTATCTTGATGGCTTTTTCCCCGTCATTTGTATTAAAAATCAATTGACCTCTGAGTATCTCTTCGCTCACTACGGATGCAGGGTCAAGTTCATAAAGCTCCTTCACCATCCGAATCGTTGGCACAGGGGACATGGATCCACCACAGTTCAATCCTATAAGAAAGACATTCTCAATATCTACTTGATTCCGCTTTGCTTGCTCAATGACTCCTCTCGCATCACATGGTTTTGCAGGCATTGCCACCTTACCACTTTTTTTAACATATTTTGCAAGATTTACCGGTGCAGAGTGCAGTGAACCTGCAGCATTTAGAACCTTCTCCACATCATTTGTCATGGTGGGGATACCTTCATAAACACCTTTCTTTTTAACAACCAGTACATTGTCAACAAACTTTTTTTCCAGAGCCGCGACCATTAAAGCCGTAACAAAACCACCGGATGCCCCTTTACCCCTTGTAGTTTCATCCTTTGCCCATGCAATATAACCTTTTCCAATCTCGATAGTATCACTCACAACACACCCTCCCGTCTCAATGGTGATGGTCCAAGCTTTCTCGCATTTTCGGTAACCTCTTTAATTGCATTTGCGAATTTCTCGCCTTCCGAAGCGGATATCCATTCTAATCTGAGGCGTTCGGGCTCAAGTCCCAATTCATCCACCATCTCTTCTAAAAATTCAAATCTGTTTTTTGTCTTATAATTTGCATCTATATAATGACAATCGTTTATATGGCAACCAGTTACCAAAACAGCATCTGCACCCTCCAAAAACGACATAAGAACAAATGCAGGGTCTATTCTACCAGAACACATTACCCTTATCACCCTGGTAGTAGGGGGTTGCTGCATTCTACCGACGCCTGCCGTATCTGCTCCACCATATGAACACCAATTACAACAAAACGCCACAATCTCAGGTTCAAACTCCATATCAATCGCCCCCAATATAGCGAAAGGTATGCGCTAAAGATTATTTAAGTTTGTGATTTTTCCATCTATTTTGATAACTGAAATAAAATAAAAGAACGCCAATATGGCTATGTATCTGCCAAATAGGTGCTATTTTACCTCGATTTGTATAAGGATGCGTATAGGTTTATTATTAGCATTTTTGATAGTAGATGCATGCAACATAATAAGTAGTTTCCTGCCATCCTTTGCGACAACTTCCATTTCAACAGGTGGAATCTGCTCCTTTGTAAAAACATCGGTCATAATGTCATTATATCTCTTTATGTCTGCAGATTTTATTGGAAATATCTGATATGTGGACCTGCCCATCAAATCTTCTTCGTTATAACAGAATGTCTCCAAAAATGACCTGTTTACCAATTTTACATTTCCCTCAAGGTCGGTTAGCATTATTGGAGTGGTTATGGCTCCGATCACGGATTTGACCAGGTGTTTATCTGCATGTATCATCTTTTTCAATCTTTTCAATTTTGTGGTATCTTTTGCAACACCCAAGATGCCAACAATTTTACCCCTGCTATATATTGGTTTAGACGTAAATGAGACATATTTTACGTTATCGTTTCTCGTGATAAAACCAATCTCCCCCGATACGGTCTCGCCCTGGTATATAACCTTCGGAAAAATGTCCAGCATTGGATCAAGATACTCTTTTGTAACCAGAGAAACAAGTGACTTTCCTATAAACATCTCTTTGGGATAACCGATCATCCTTTCAAAACTTTTGTTAACGGAGGTTATCCTACCTTTTGTATCAAAAATAAAAAGAACATCATTAACAACTTCAAATAACTCTTTAAAGTTTAATTCCGATTCGATTAGTTTCTGCTCCATCTCATCTATTGTGAATGTACTACTAGCCAATTCTAACACCTCAACAATAAAGATATATGTTAGAAATCGTTATAAACCTTGTGATCCATCAGATTTCAACCAATATTGATGATAATATATAATGAAGAAAAAATAATATAACTATTAAACGTGTTGATAACCATTCATTTTTCATTATTTGTATTGCATTTCCAGTATGAATCCCCCTAATCCACAGTACCAAAACAACTTCCTTCAAAGCCCCAACGATAGAGTATATCCTCCGATTCGCCAATTATTGTATCAATAAGCTCTTTTGCGGTTAGAACTTCCTCAACTACACCTACCGCCATCGATGGTGAGGCTGAGTCCTTTGATTGATGATGATATACCTTTTGAAAAAGTTCAGGATCAAAGCAATCCTGTCTTATCATCCGTTCTTTGGATTTATCTGAAATCGGGCACTCTTTTACAGCCATAAATACAGTACCCATACAGACAGCCTCGGCGCCCATAGAAAGGGCGGATAAAAATCCATGTGCATCCCCAATTCCACCTGCCGCTATGAAAGGAATATTAAGTTTTTTGTTTGCCATTACCATATTTATGAGTGTTGTGTTTTGAAGGGGGGCTTTAAATCCTGTGCCTTCAACACCGACGATCACAACTGCATCTGCACCATGGTTTTGTGTGGCTATGGCATGTTTCATCGTGGCGCATTTATGGATCCAGTTTACGTCTGCACCATGAAGTTTTTCACCGATTCTTTTTGCTTTATATGCTGAAGTGAATATTGTTTTTATCCCTTCATCGATGACAACATCGACCATCTTCATATAGTACTCCTCCGAAAGCTTAGGGGGCATGAGCGTAAAGTTTATCCCAAAGTTGTTTTTTGTCATTTCTTTTGCTCTTATTATCTCTTCTCTGAGCAGTTCAGCGTTTTTGAAGTTGTGTGCAGTTATAATCCCAAATCCACCAGCCTCTGAGACCGGTGCTGCCAGATAAGCCCGTCCGAGTCCGGCAAAAGCGCCCTGGATTATAGGGTATTTACAAGCAAGCATCTCAGTGATTTTTGTTTTCCATTCCATTGTTTAACCTTCTTATATTTTAAGGGCCAGCTTAAAGGCTGTATGCACCGCATCCAATCCTTTTTTAGGCTCGACACAGTCTCCAACCGTGTGGACCTTGACTTTTCCTCCCAGGGCCTCTGACAGTGATCTATCCGGCTTCATTCCAATGGCTATCACGATCGTATCCGCTTTAATATCCTTCCTCTCACCTTTCTTCTCAACGATAAGACAGCCATCAGTAATTCCTGTCGCCTTGACCTCCTTCATAACATTCACATCAAGATCCCCGAGGGCTTTCATTCGTGTCCATCTTGTTGATGATCCTATGTCTGATCCAACTCTTTTTAGCATCTCAACAATCGTCACCCTCTTTTCTTTGTCAGCAAGATATAGGGCGGTTTCGACACCCATTCCACCACCACCTACGATAACAACCGAATCTCCAACATCTTTTCCACTCAATACCTCGTGTGCGCTAACGGCATAACCTTCCGAAATGGCCACATCGATACCCTCAATCTCTGGAATAAGTGGTATGGCACCTGTTGCAATAATAACCGTGTCCGGGTTATCTCCCATCACCATTTCAACACCGGCATTGGCATGCTTAATATCCACACCTAACCTTTTAAGCTGGGCAGAATAATATATTGGTACATTTTTAAATTCATCTCTTCCGGGTGGCATTGCAGCCAGGTTCAACTGCCCACCCAATCGATCCCTCTCATAAAGCGTCACGTTATGGCCTCGTAATGCAGCAACTCTTGCTACTTCCATTCCTGCAGGACCACCTCCCACAACAACTATATTTTTAGGGCTTTTCGCTGTTTCTATCTTCCATTCTCCTTCCCTTCCGGCAATAGGGTTCATAAAACAGGTAACTGCCCTGCCTTTAAATACATTATCAAAACAGCCCTGAAGACATGCAATACATGGCCTTATCTCCTCTAACCTTCCCTCTCTGGCTTTATTGGGGAGTTCGGGGTCTGCAATTAAAGACCTGGCCATTGCAACCATATCCACTTTTCCCTCGCTTATAAGGTTATCTGCAAGTATGGGATCGTTGATTCTGTGTGATGCAATTACAGGAATATTAACAACCTCCTTGATCCCCTGAGCAAGGTATACAAATCCACCCCTTGGAACAGACATCGTCATCTGGGGCACTCTTGATTCATGCCAGCCAACATTCACATTTAAAGCATTAACACCTGCATCATCCAGAGCTTTGGCGATTATCTTCTGCTCCGAAGCCGTATTTCCACCTTCCACAAACTCATCTCCTGAAATTCTACAGGTGAGTGGAAAATCCCCAATATTTTTCTTTACCTTCTCAATAATTTCCAGGGGGAATCTCATCCTGTTTTTCAGGTCACCACCATATTCATCAGTTCGTTTATTTGTCCTTGGGGATAGAAACTGGGAAATAAGATATCCAGTCCCACCAAGAATCTCTACAGCATCAAACCCTGCCTTTTTTACCCTCAATGCACCCTCGGCAAATTCATCCTCTATCACTTCAATTTCAGGAACCGTCAGTGCCTTTGGTTTTGCCTTTGTGAATATAGGCGCAGGTATGTCCGAGGCTGATACAAGCTTACCTGTTGTGAACCCATATCTACCGGGATGCCAGAGCTGCAGTGCAACCTTTGATCCATGCTCTTTTAATGCCCCGGCAAGTTTTTCTATCTTTGGGATGCTCTTATCATCAAATACATTTACAAAACTTGGATTGTCTCTATTAACGCCTACGGGCCCTATTACAATAAAACCTACTCCGCCTTTAGCCCTTTCAACGTAGAAGTTTGTTAATCTCTTGCCCGTATAACCAAGACCCATCGCAGGCATTACGATTCTATTTTTCAATTCCAATTTTCCTATTTTAATAGGTTCAAATAGCATTTTCATACTTTATTCCCCTGAAGTCACCCATTTATGGGGCGTTGAAAACAAAAAATTTCGGCCCTGTTTTCGGCCCCAAATAAATTACCCAAGAACTAACATCATTTTACCTTTAAAATAAGTTTCGTTTATGGATATATCGGGTGGCCGGTATAGCTGTAAAAGAGTTTG
>DAOWMC010000069.1 GCA_030643285.1 Methanobacteriota archaeon
GCGGTTATTACATCGTAGTTTTGTCGATTAAGAATTTTTTGTATAAGGGTTCTTGTGATCTCATCATCATCTACCACCAGTATTTCAGGCTTTTTGTCCATCTGTATATCCCCTTTCAAAAAGAAATCAATCAGTCAAAAACAAGGACTGAATAAATACCCTCTCTTTTTTTCTTTGTAACATCCATATAGTAATACTCCAAAAAGAGTATTTTATGGTCAATCATATAAATATTATGACCATAGAAATAGTGTTATATGCAAAAAAAAAACATCTTGTCAATTCAATTCTCTTAAAAATGATAGCACAGCCTTTTATTGATGCACACCAAAATAACCTGCCAAAAGCTTTATTTCATTACGATCCGAAATACCAAACGATTGTATGACAAAGGAAGAATTGAACCCATTTAAAATCACCCAACATCAATTCGACAAGGTAGCAAAAAGATTGGAACTGAAAAAAGGCACACATGAATATCTGAGATTGCCTCAACGAGAGCTAACTGTTAACTTCCCTGTGAAAATGGATGATGGGAGTATTGAAGTATTTACAGGATACAGGGTACAGCATAATAATGCAAGGGGACCCTACAAAGGTGGAATAAGGTATCATCCTGATGTAACATTGGATGAAGTGAGGGCGCTGTCGATGTTGATGACATGGAAATGTGCTCTGGTTGGCATTCCTTTTGGTGGTGCAAAAGGTGGAGTTGTATGCAATCCAAAGAAGATGTCAAAGGAAGAGTTAGAGCGCCTTACAAGAAGATTTGTATCTGAAATTTCAATAATTATAGGGCCCGATAGAGACATACCTGCACCGGATGTGTATACCGATGCCCAGGTAATGGCATGGATTTTGGACACGTACAGCATGAACAAGGGATACTGTGTCCCCGGTATCGTTACAGGAAAGCCAATATCGATAGGCGGATCTTTAGGACGCAATGAGGCAACAGGCCGCGGTTGCATGTTTAGCATAATAGAGGCATTAAAACATTTTGATTACAAAATAATAAAGGAAGATAAAGATAATTATCGTATTGATGGGGCAACGGTGGCAGTTCAGGGATTTGGAAATGTTGGATCAGTTGCCGCAAAGCTTCTTTTTGAAAAGGGCGCAAAAATAATCGCTGTAAGCGACAGTAAAGGCGGGATACTTAAAAAGGGAAAAGGTGGCCTTGATATTGATAAACTTATTGAACACAAGCTTGAAACCCGAAGTGTATCAGATTTTTCTGGTACAACAGAATTGAAAAGCAAAGAGATATTGAAGGTAAAATGCGATATATTGGTTCCGGCAGCTTTGGAAAACCAGATCACTGGAGAAAATGCCGATCGTATAAAGGCTAAAATTGTTGCCGAAGGTGCAAACGGGCCGACAACTCCCGAAGCAGATAAGATACTATCCGAGAGGGATATCTTTGTCATTCCCGATGTTCTTGCAAATGCAGGTGGTGTGATTGTTTCCTATTTTGAATGGGTGCAAAGCCTACAGCAGTTGGTCTGGACTGAAAGAGATGTTAATGAGAGGTTGAAGGAGATTATGCAAAGAAGTTTTAGAGAGACTATTGATGCAAAGGGGGAATATAACACCGATATGCGCACAGCGGCCTACATGTTGGCGGTTGAACGGGTATCTGATGCAGTTACAATACGTGGGATATTTCCTTAGCTATGAAAAGGCAACGTTTTATAGGTGGAAAAACAATCGATTAAAAGAGGTTAATATTATATGGGTGTGCGTGATGGAACTAATAACTATTAAAATAGATGCACCGAAAGGCACTAATCTTATATTAGGACAGTCACACTTTATAAAAACAGTCGAAGATGTTTATGAGGCGATGGTTAACGCCGTCCCCACTGTAAAGTTTGGTATTGCCTTTTGCGAGGCGTCCGGGTCGTGTTTGGTGAGGTTTGAAGGAAACAATGAAGAATTAAAAAAAGCAGCGGTAGATACCGCACTCGATATCTCCTGCGGTCATAGTTTTATCGTTTTTATGAGGGATGCATTTCCGTTGAATGTACTGAATGTGATTAAGAATGTACCGGAGGTTTGCAGGATCTACTGTGCAACGGCTAACCCCGTAGAGGTACTGATAGCACAGACAGAGCAGGGCAGGGGAATCATAGGTGTAGTGGACGGTGAGGTACCAAAAGGTGTAGAAGGGGAAGATGACATTAGAGAAAGGAAGGAACTTTTAAGAAAAATTGGATACAAGCTTTAAATAAGAAGGTAAAAATATGTCTACAAAAAACACGTCTGAATTGTTGTCAAGGATTGAAGAATCTGCGACATTGAAGATAATAGCAAAGCAAAACGAGATGAAAAAGAAAGGATTTGACGTTATTAGTTTTGGGGTTGGTGAACCTGATTTTGCAACTCCAAAACACATATGTGACGCTGCAAAGGATGCATTATACGATGGATTTACACATTACACACCAAGTGCCGGTATACCAGAATTAAAGGAAGTCATAGCAAAAAAATTAAGAGATGAAAATGGCATAGATGCCACACCAAGTGATGTTTTAGTAACACCGGGGGCAAAACATGCAATTTATGAGGCCTGTATGGCAATCTTAAATCCGGGGGATGAGGCAATACTACTCAGTCCTTCATGGGTCACGTACGACGCATGTATCAAACTTACAGGTGCAGAGACGGTCTGGGTCGCCTCGGGGGAGACAAGAACCGATAACCTCGCGGATGCTGTAAGTGATAAAACCAAATTGATAATTGTAAACAGCCCGAACAACCCGGCAGGATATGTTCTTTCCGAAGATGAGGTAAAAACAATATGTGATCTTGCAATTGATAATGACTTTTTTGTTATGTCCGATGAGATATATGAACATATAACATACGGCAAAAATTCAATAAGCATCGCACCCCTCGACGGAATGGGAGATCGGACGATTACGATAAACGGCTTTTCAAAGACATATGCAATGACCGGATGGAGGTTGGGGTATGCAACAGCACCGTCGGGGATACTTAAAAATATGTTAAAACTTCAACAGCATTCGGTTAGTTGTGCCACATCCTTTGCTCAGGTGGGTGGAGTTGCCGCATTGAAAGAATCACAGGATTGTGTCTGTGAGATGGTGGCAGAATTTAAAAAGAGACGTGACCTGGTTGTTGAAGGGCTCAACTCGGTTGGAATGGCATGTGAAACGCCAGATGGTGCTTTTTATGTCTTCCCTGATGTGAGTGCTTTTGGAACCGGAAGTGAAGTTGCTGAAAAACTACTGGAAAAAGCTCATGTTGGTGTAACACCGGGGATTGCATTTGGTTCATTTGAAGAGAACCATATCAGGGTCTCATATGCCACATCGGTTGAAAACATTTCAGAAGGCATTAAAAGGATTGGAAAGGCCTTGAATTAAAACCAATGAATATATTGGGAATTGAAGGTACGGCGTGGAACCTCAGTTGCGCTATTGTTGATGAAAAACAGGTGATATCAGAGGTTGAATCCTCTTACCAACCTGTGAAGGGTGGCATACATCCAAGAGAAGCTGCCCAGCATCATGCATCCGAGATAAAAGGTGTCATAGTCGGAGCATTATCGAATGCAAAAGAAAATGGTGTTCCCAAAGAGAGTTTATCCGCGGTTTCGTTTTCACAGGGCCCTGGCATGGGTCCCTGCCTCAGAACAGTTGCAACCGCTGCAAGGGCACTTTCCCTATCACTTAAGATACCACTTGTTGGAGTTAACCATTGTATCGCTCATGTCGAGGTAGGGCGATGGAATCAAAATGTTAAGGACCCCGTTGTGCTCTATACAAGCGGTGCGAATTCACAGGTTCTTTCATTAAGGGATAAAAAGTACAGGATATTTGGCGAGACCATGGATATCGGAATAGGAAACGCACTTGACAAATTTGGAAGATATGCGGGGCTAAAGCACCCCGGTGGACCAAAGATAGAAAAACTTGCCAGGCAGGCAAAAAAATACGTACCTTTGCCTTACGTTGTAAAAGGCATGGACCTTTCATTTTCGGGTTTGACAACGGCAGCAAAAGATGCATTAAAAACAAATTCATTGGAGGATGTTTGTTATGGTTTTCAGGAGACTGCCTTTGCAATGCTTGTAGAGGTTACGGAAAGGGCACTTGCTCACCTGGAAAAAGACGAGGTGCTACTTGTAGGGGGAGTTGGTGCCAATTCAAGGTTGAAAGATATGCTAAAAACCATGTGCGATGAGCGGGGGGCAAAATTTTTTGCACCCGATAACCGTTTTATGAAAGATAATGCCTCGATGATAGCATATACAGGATTACTTATGTTTAAAAAGGGTATTACCACCCCAATTAGCGAATCTTTTGTCAGGCCGGATTACAGGCCCGATAATGTTTGTATTTTGTGGGTTTAATCTGGTTTTGGGTCATATGAACCTATGTCAAGTTATACAATTTTAGTTATCCGACAACCTTCATATCCTTCACCCTGACAGTGGGGGTAATAACACTTCCAACCATTTTTACATCAGTATCCAGACCATCTATATTTTTAATCAGATCAAAGACGTTTCCGGATATCATAACCTGTTTTATGGGCTTACACACACACCCATCTTTTATTATAAAGGCACCTCTTCCTTCCAAAGAAAAGTCCCCGGAAACCGAATTTGCAGTGTGCCCCCCAATGACCGAAGTTACCAGGATTCCTTCTTTTGTTTCGCTTATCAAATCTGAAGTTTTATGGGATAGAATCATATTTCTGATTCCGATGCGAGGCATTCCAGAATATGAGCCCCGGGTGGCATTACCGGTGCTCTTTTTTTCCTCTTTTAATGCCGTGTGGTGATCGTACAAAAAGGACTTGAGTTCGCCCTTTTCAATTATATCCGTCCTCTGCGATGGTACACCCTCATCATCCGATGCAGAGGTTCCGATACCTGCATCAATTAACCCATCGTCTATGATGCTTAATTCATCTGAGGCAATATTCTGTCCGATTTTACCCTTCAAAGAAGATCTGTTCTTTTGAACATTTTCAGAGCTGATTGATGGTTCAAATGCGTTTTCTAAGATGTCTGAAACGGCAAATGGCCTGAATAAAACAGTTGTTGTATGTGGGGCTATTTTTATCCCATGTAAAGATTCAATGGCCATTTTAGATGCGCTCTGCCCAAGTTCAAATAAACCCGGGCATAGTTTTCTGGAAACCAAAAAATCATATGCAGTTGATACATCATCACCATCTTTAGCCATGGATTCAACATATGCCTGCATCATTGTTTCCTTCCTTGAAACCTCAACACCATTTGAATTCATAATCAGATAGCTATAAGAGGTGCAATTAAAAGAGCCTGAAGTGGGATAGGCTTTTCCCTTTTTTGCACCTTCAACCATATCAGTTACAAAATCAAGGCACTCCTCGATAGTTATTTCGTCTACCCCTTTATCATAAACCCCAATAACGCTTGGATATTTTTCATTCGAGGGTAGCCCTTTCCAATCCCTGCCTGAATCGTTTGCCCTGGCGCAGTCAATCGCGTCCACTACAGATTCATCGATCTTTTTTAAGTCGCTTGTACTTGAAAACCCTATTGCACCACCAACAATAACCCGTATACCAATCCCCCGCTCAAAGCTTTCACTTACCAGACTGATTTCATCTCTTGTCGTCTCTATATTTTTAGACCTGCCTGATAAACAGAATAGCTCGATCTCATCGGCACCTGCTCTTTTCCCCTGCTTCAAGGCAGAACCTGCAACTTTGTAAAGATCTTCATCGATCATAAAACCAAGTTACAATCTTTCAACACCAAAAGATTCAAGCAGTACATCCGGATTTATCTCCCCACTTACAAATGTTTTGCAGGAGTTAACTTCATTTATTGTAACTTCTGCCGGTGCAAACATCCCCGCATCCACTTTGAAAAAGTCAAACTTGGCTTCTTTGAACGTTACAAAAAATGGCTTTCCGTAGTCCTTAGATGTCGCAGATGGGATCTTTTTTATATACTCCTTCAGCTCTTCAACATTTTCGTAATCAACCGTATAGTAGGACCTACCACAGTATATTATACAGTCATTTGTTGAGCCCATACATTTTGTATCATCACCAACGATCGGGGCAATTGGCACCACTCCCGTACCATACTTTATACGGTTTATGTCAAACCCAATCGACTCCATCTTATGAATTCCAGTCTCAACAATACGTGCGGATATCTGGACTGAACCTGCAATTGAGGCCGTGGGAGCAACTGCTATGCAAAGTCCATCAGGTTTTATACCACATTCCTCAGCAATTTTATCAGTTACATTTTCATCAGGTATTGAACCTGCCTCTAAAACAAGTACTGCAACTTCACA
>DAOWMC010000169.1 GCA_030643285.1 Methanobacteriota archaeon
CAGGATATCGAGGATGTTTTCTTGAAAGTCAAAGTTTCCCTATTTCCAAAAAATAAAAAGGATCTTAAAACAGAATGTTCATGCCCGGATCTGGCAAATCCATGCAAACACATCGCAGCAGTTTATTATCTTCTGGCAGAGAGGTTCGATGAGGATCCGTTTCTCATATTCAAGTTACGGGGCAAAACGAAAGAGGAAATAATTGATGCACTTCGAACAAGGCGTACTTTGACGTTGGATGAATCAGAAGAGGGGGATTATAAGGATGAAGCAGACGGAGTTGACGAGAATGTCAAACCGCTTGAAGAATGCCTTAATTCATTCTGGGTGGCAGGTGATAAATTGTATTCTTTTTCATTTAACCCTTCGCCACCAGAGGTGGAAAATGCGATTCTTAAACGACTTGGCGATTCGCCTTTTTTTATTGGTAAAAATAACCTAACTTCGTTGTTGTCAAAAGCATACGAGGTTGCAGGTCGTGCAGCGCTTGAGAGGCTATCTTTGGAATCGGAAGGTGATACGATTGATTCTTAGGTGCTGTGATGCAGGGCGTGTATCATTTTAGGTTTTCCCTTATTCACTTCTTACGTAACTTGACTTTGTCACATTAAAAAACTTACTCGTCAATCGAATTTCCGATAACAAATTGCAAATATAGTTTACTTAAATGTTAGGTCAGCCAAAAATAAGGAAGATGCCATACGGAAAACCTTGCCATCGGATGATATATGCTAAGATCAGAAAATGGTTAAGCATTGATATGAAGTGATAAAAGCCTTCTTAAAGATCATAATAGTAGCAGAAAAATATATAAATACATTTTTACTAACAAAAAGTAAAAATATTCAGTTTTTTATCCAAAACCAAGCTTTTTTAGGGCATATTATTTATCCACCTAACGGCATATCTAATGTTAGGATAACCTAAAAGGTGATAATGCTATGAGTGAAAATTATTCGGGGAGAAATCATGCGGGAAGAAAGGTATCACTGATATCCGTTCTCAACGAAAAAAAGATAGATCAATTGTTGTTTGAAGAAGCAGAGGCACGTGGATTGAGCATGGACAGTCCTCTTGTAAAAGCAAGTAGAAAGGTGGCTATCAGCGCTTTAAAGCCAATGATTAGATACATGTTGGGCTGTGAAAAATGCCAGATAAAGTAAGGTGGTTTATAAAATGGACGATAAGATAATAAAAGTGATAGAAGAGTTGCAGACACTGATTGAGAAAGCATCCGATGAGGATATTAACACAATTGAAGACTGGATTAAAAAGATAAAGCTTGACCTTGGGGGCTGGTTTATAGATGACTTTCAGTTGTATCGGGCATCCTGATTGTAATCATGGTAAAAGAGGGGATATTTATGCCAAAAAGAAAGATATGGGAATTTGAGGGTTTTACACTCTGCAGACTTTTGGGACTGGTTTTTGACGATGCGGAAATGACTAAAATCTTTAAGAAATTGAAGATTGGTTGTGCAGGCTCTTCGGCTCATGATATGCACCAGGGCTTAATTCAAATATGCAGGACCGAGAGTACAGCCTCCAAATTTATGGATAAGTTGTTAAAGGATAGGTTTGAGCAATACAGGGAAAAAATCAATGGTTTTGATACAAAAGAGATCGTCGAGATCATTGAAAGAAGTGATGGTTCGGTAGATGTACCAATTTCTGCCCTTATCTGGTTTACAGTTAGAAATCAACGTGATGACATGGATGAACTCGAGAGAGAACTCTTCTATGCCGTACATTCCAAAGAACACCAAGCTTTGAGATTATATGATATTCTTTCCCGGCGATTACCTGATGGAGATGCAGAAAACGTCCTATACCGGTTAGATTTGGCTTGTAAATTGAACAAGAAGCTTGAAAGGAACCTGAACCGGTCAAATCAAATAAGGGAAAAGTTGAAATCAGGGATAAAGGCTATAGAATCTGATAAGGATATAATCTCGGTTGAATTGGGCGAACAGAAGAAAATAAATAAGCAATTATCAGGGAATTTTGAACAAATTGGCGGTAAAGAGGCACTTGAGTATATAGAAAATCTGAAAGGGGAGATTAATCTTTTAGCTGAAGAGATCAAGACGTTAAATGAAGAATTGCTAAATCAAAACCCCTGTAGATATCAATCTGAAGATAAAAGCATCGCTTTTTCTTTTGATGAACCGGTAAAGGAACCGGACACAGATACATCACTTAAAGGGATGAAGGTGGCATTTATCGGTGGTGTGGAATCGCTTATCCCCCGTTATAGGGAAGTGGTTGAATATTTTGGTGGAGATTTCTTTTACCACTGTGGACGATGCTCACAAGGGAGAAAGGAGATAGATACGCTTGTGAACAAAACAGATGTGATATTCTGCCCTGTGGACATAAACAGCCATAATGCATGTCGATATGCCAAGAAAGCCTGTAAATTAAGGAGTAAACCCTGTTATTTCCTTAAAAGCTCAAGTTTGACTACGCTCAGAAACGTATTGGTTGATTTCTCCGGAAATCATCGTGAATACATCGCTGATGGGGTTTCTGGGTAAAACCTAACCCATTTCGGTTTTTTATAAAAAACCGAGATTTTTGAAGCAAGACCCGTAACGTCAAAAGACAATTATTTCAATATCTTCAGGGGATATTCCTCAAAAGAGGATGTGGTAATATGACAATAAACATTTCAAAAAAGAAGTGTAAACATGAGAAACGAAAAGAAGGACGTTAAAAAGGATGTATCCAATACAGATTCTTACATACAGAGTCTATTGATGTCTAATCCTTTACGAGAGTCAACCCTTGGTGAGGCAATTCGGACATTACAGCTCCCATTAGGGAGCAGGGGGCTGGATGTGGGGTGCGGAATTGGCCTCCAGACCTTGCAGTTGGCCGAGGCTGTAGGGCCTTTTGGACATGTCACCGGTCTTGATGTGGATCCAGAGTTCTTGATTCGTGGTAGGGAAATTGTAAAGAAGGGCGGCCTTTCCGAACGAATTTCGTTTC
This sequence comes from Methanobacteriota archaeon, assembly GCA_030643285.1. Classification (GTDB taxonomy): domain Archaea; phylum Halobacteriota; class Syntropharchaeia; order DAOWMC01; family DAOWMC01; genus DAOWMC01. Next base: position 2,992 of record DAOWMC010000169.1, read on the forward strand.
AGGAAGGGGACATGAACAACCTCCCATTCGACGAGGGCACCTTCGACTGGGCATGGAGCGCGAACTGTGTGGGATATGGTCCCTGGGAACCTATACCTCTTCTAAAAGAGCTTGTGCGGGTCGTGAAACCTGGTGGAACCGTGGCCATTCTTGCCTGGTCCTCCGAGCAATCGCTTCCCGGATATCCCTTGTTGGAAGCCAGATTGGGTGCAACGTCTATGGGTATTGCTCCCTTTATCAGGGGAATGGAATCGGAGATGCACTTTCTGCGTGCAATGGGTTGGTTTATTGAATTAGGCCTGAAAGAACCCACGGCCCGGGCTTTTGTAGGAAGCGCCTGTGCACCACTTTGTGATAATCTCTACAACGCTTTGGCAGCCCTCATTGAAATGCGATGGCCAAGGGTAGAATCTGAGCTTGATCCGGAAGATCTGACTGAATTTCAGCGACTATGTAAACCGGAGTCACCGGATTTTATATTGAACCTGCCGGATTACTATGCCTTCTTCACCGAATCGATGTTTTGGGGCAGGGTTCCCAAATGAATCATATGGGATATCATTTTCCGCAGATTGACATTGTCACTAACGGTCCAAAATTCCCCACTAATGGCGGGATTAAAATCCCTACCCTTACAACCCCAGTGTAATTGCACTGAGGTTGTACAGAATGCAGAAAGTGGAGGAATGGCTTATGTTAAGAGACATGGCTCTTGAGATATAGATTGAAACA
>DAOWMC010000096.1 GCA_030643285.1 Methanobacteriota archaeon
GTTGCCACGTTTGAAGAGACTGCGTCTTAATGAAGGCGGTGTATACAGGATGATATATATGGTGGTGTGTGGTTATAAAAGAAACGCCTATACTTGATTGTGCTTATTAGTTTGATAAAGTATAGACTTAAGTAATCTGTGGTTTTTCACATCAGCTATACAAATACAACTAAATCTTTCAGGGAGGTGGGTTGATATTTCAATCTCCCTGCATAACCGTATACCTGTAAAGTGCAGCTAATGCTCTTGCTCCCTTGTCAGATGACGAGTATACAGGTATCCCTTTCAATTCTATGGTTTTAACGAACTCACTTTCTGAAATATCCATCGAGGACCTCCATAAAGCCAAAGGCTTTCCCTTCTCTTTCATCTTCACAAAGATATTTGCGAAAAGATCCATTATCATAGAGCCGGCTGATTTTGAGCTTTTGGATGAAGCTGGCATCAATTTATCAAAAGATGATGTTGGAAAGAACTGCATAAGCATACAGTCAACGTTTTCATCTTCTATGGCTGAAATGAAGGAATTTAAAATCTGGTAAAAGTCGTTAAAGTGAAATTGAGAGCAAACACCGATATCGAGCGGATTTAATGGAACATCCCATGGAGGAAAAACCCCTTTTATCTTCTCATGAGATTTCTCAGTTAATTTTGCCATTTGAAGACCATTTTGGTTGCATGCATCTGTTGCAATCACACCCTCGCCCCCTGATAGGTTTATTATCGCAACCCTGTTACCCTGTGGGAGATTAAGATAGTTAAATGTCTTTGCAAAATCGAAAAATTCGTCTAAATTCTGGGCGCGTATAATTCCGGCCTGTTTTAACATACTATCAAATAATATATCATTTTCCCTGGCGATGGAACCCGTGTGGGAAGCTGCTGCTTTTGATCCTGCCGCGGTCCTACCGGATTTTAGGATAATGACCGGTTTTTTCTTTGAAGTGCTCCGTAAAAGTTCCATAAAACGTCTGCCATCGCCTCTAACACTTTCCACATGCATCGCAATTACCTTTGTGTCAGGGTCTTTTGAAAGATACTCCAAAGCGTCAACCTCATTTATGTCCATCTTGTTACCCAGATCGATAATTTTGCTTATACCCAGATGTGAGAATATCCAGTTGAGCTTATACTCGTATAAACCTGATTGAAATACAAATGACAACCCACCGCATCTTAGCTCATCAACAGGATGAAAACTGATTACAAGGTTTTTTGAAGGGTTTATCGGACTGAGTGTGTTTGGTCCAAGCACCTTTATTTTATTTTCCTTTGTAATCCTTGAAATTTCATTATGCAATTCCACTCCCTTTTCGTCCCCATCTGAAAAACCTCCTGCCACTATCACCATCCTCTTTATTCCCACATCGACACAGTCATTTACAACACCTAAAGTCAAACTGGAAGGAACCGCTGAAACAACAAGGTCCAAGTCGTCAGGTATATCTTTTATGTTGGGGTAGGTCTTCATACCTAAAATTTCCTTGGTAGTTGGATTCACGGGATAGATATTACCCGAAAACTTCAATCTGTGCAAATTTTCGGTTAATTGAAAGTTCATTTTGATTGGGTTTTTGGTCGCTCCCACGATCGCTATGTTTCTCGGATTTAAAAACGAATCTAAAAAATGATTCACCTGGTTCAAGTATATCACTCCCTTAATCTCATGAACATAAGTGATAAACTCCAATAAAAAACCTTTGATACGTCATCACCGATTCTTTATCATTTTTAAAGCCCCGGGCGTGATTTGAACACGCGACCTAGTGATTACAAGTCACTCGCTCTGCCAAGCTGAGCCACCGAGGCAATTTTTTAAAGGATTTATCATACCCCTCAAAAACTGGCAATTTCAACTGCAAACAGTATATGACCAAGCAATATACTATTTTTCTGATTTAAGAAGTTTGCGATATTGTATAGGATTTATACTCCCTCAATTAACCCCTCTATAAACTTTTTTCCGTCCGCTGATCTAAAAATAGGAATTTCCCAGTTTTGGATTATTCTATTGCGGGATGTGGTTTCTTTTTTATCAAGTTTGGGGTTGTAGCCCTCCTTTTCATAAACCTTCTTGGCAACAATTATCCCCCTCCTTTGCCATTCGGGAGTATTGTTAAGGTTTATCCCACGTAAAAAAAGCATATCGTGGATCTGTGCCGAGTTCATCCCCCTTAATTTTTTAATAGCTTCACGCTTACACGAACTTTCAAGGAGTGTATAGTATGCGTATGAATTTATGTGATTTCTCCATGCCTCGGCCTGCCGCCATGCCAGGTATTCATTTAAGTCATCGGAGCATATTGGAATTACCCTTGAATCAAAGGAGATGGCGGATTTCAAATCCAGAAATACGGTAAGAGCAGAAGAAAAAAAACTTGGGATTACCGAATCAAGCTTTTCCAGCCTATTATTGAAAGGAATATTTCCAAAAAAAAAGATATTTATTTCATCGGAAAAAGTGTACAGAAAGTGGGGGTCAATCCCACTTTTCTTCAAAAACAATTCAGATGAATCCGCCATGGCCTTGGCAAACTTTTTATCATATGGTTTTTCCAAGGACAAGCGATTTAATTCGCGTTTAAAATTCCTTCCGTCAATTCTTACCACTATGGGGGCCAACACCTTTAGATCTGAAAAGATCTCATGGTTCTTCATCACTTAACGGTCTTTTGATATTTATATCAAGATTGTCCAGACTCACCTCTTTTACAAGGACAATATCTCCAATAGCAACAACCCATCGGTAAGGCAGTATAACACCACTGCCTTCGACATTAAAAATATTCTTGTTAACGTTCCCGATTGCCAAACCTGATATCTTCTTATCGTTGGCATCTATGACCACATCGTCAACTGTTCCGACGCGAGCGCCCCTATCAGTATAAACATTCAATCCGTGTAGTGATGTCAGCTCGATTCTCATGACCGTCCCTCATAAATCAATGTAGCGACAAGGTATAAATACTTTATTGAATTGATGGGCCCGACGCGATTCGAACGCGTGATCCCCGCCGTGTGAAGGCGATGTCATAACCAACTAGACCACGGGCCCAAACGTCGGGAGGGGGATTCGAACCCCCGTTCCCCGAAGGGGAAATGGTTTAGCAAACCATCGCCTTAGACCGGACTGGGCCATCCCGACTTAATTGCACGGCTTTAATTGAAAGCTCGTGCGTCATATATTTTACTCTTTTCCACTTAAGGGTTTCTAATCATCAAAGGTTGCAGTATAAATAGTCATCGGACAAAATTGATTTTTGCTTTTGTTCGACAATATTTTTAAGACACTGATTAACACGGATTTCACTGATTTATTTCTTATCCATTGTGAATTTTGGTATACTCATTCCAAAAAACCCGAACCAAGTGTGTTATGTACGTTGTAGGCTGCCCCAATTATCTTCTCGGTTTTTTCAAATTTTCATCTGAAAGTCTTTTGGAAAAAGACATGAGGCAAAAACGGTTTTGGATCAAAGGTTTTTTGAAAAGCTTTGTCGGTGTTAATCTGTGTCTATAGGCAGGAAATTATTTCTGTCCGCACATTTAAAGCTTGCAACAATTGATGTAATAAAATGATAAGATAAAAAAGAAAAGGTTGCGGCTCACACAAAGCGAGGTATTTTTAAACCAACCTTGCAATCGTCAAGCCTTTAAAAAATACCTGAGACAGTTATAAATTATGACCAGCTAACCCATTCTTCCAGATTGACAGGATCTGCCTTAATTGCACCAAACAGTGTTTGGGTAATCTCCTTAAATACCGCAACAGCGCCAGGATGCATCATCATAAACAGATCTCCACCCGAGAGGGCAAGTGTCAGACCGGTGACAATTTCATATATTGGCCCCCTGTATTCTCTTGGCCCCCAATCAGAGTCGTCTTTTATCGGTGAGCTCTTCATCCATGCCTCTCGGGCACCCCACGCATTTGTGGTTCCCGAAGACATTGGGAATGAAAGATCCTTGTCACCTTTCAATCCACCCATCCTTATACGTTCCATATTTGTAAAAGCATAATCCAGTCCGTATCCCAGTGCAGCAGTTGTCGGGTCTATGATAATATCACTTCTCTCTATACCAAGCTTGAAAAGGTACCTATTCAACGTCTTTTGACTGTTTATGTCAAGCTGGGTCCACGATAAAATCGCGTGACCATATTTTTTTGCTGCATTTGCAATCCTTTCATAATCCATATTTAGATTTGCAGAGGCAATCAGGCACCTTTCACCTTCGGCAACTTCTGCAGCACGTTCGAGGACTTCGGGGTCCTTTTGAGGGTTTCCAGAGCCACCTATAACTACCGGTACTTTTACAGCCTGTAAAACCTCCTCAACTGCCTTTGAGGCCTCCTTTGCAGAAGTATCATTGATCAAGGGGTCTGTACTTATAAGATGAATTGTAACCATATCCGCGTTGTATTCTTTAACAATCTTTTTAGCCCATTCACCAGGGTCGTTCATAACATCTTCATAGTGGACCTTCACGGTTTTAGCAAGAGGTATCGGTATATCAAAACAGTCTATTGTTACAGCCGGTGGGTTTGGTACCACATCCTCAAAGCTGTAGAACGGAAGCGTCTTTTCACCCCCAATCTTTACAACACAGTCCCTTGTACCACCATCTGAAGAAGTTGCACCAATGGTTACCTCCTCTATCTGGTTTGTCCATTTTTCCTTTCCAACTGAAAACTTAGCTGGTATTAATGAGCCTAATAACACTGGTTTTGGTGCCTCTGCCAGGGGGGGCATCCCCATAGCTGGCATCTGTAAAACAGAATCTACCGGAGATCCAACTGATCTTGCAAGGTTTAATAAAGACAACGCCGCCTGAGTTACTTGCTGGCCTACCGCCAATCTCACTCCGGATGAGCCTCCACCTTCTGACGTTTTAATCTCAATATCACCTTCTATGGTGACCCCGCATAACTCTTCAATATCGTATTTATCGAATAATTCGGCCAAATCCTCAAGACTTAAATTAGTCATACTCTAACCCCATAACTTAACATAGTTTAGGTTGTAAGGAACACATTTTAAACGTTTCGTTTTTAATGCTTATGTGGATCTGGCATCTGTAAAACAGAATCTACCGGATATCCAACTGATCTTGCAAGGTTTAATAAAGACAGCGCCGCCTGATTTACTTGCTGGCCTACCGCCAATCTCACCCCGGATGAGCCTCCACCTTCTGACGTTTCAATTTCAATATCACCTTCTATAGTGACCCCACATAACTCCTCAATATCGTATTCTTCTAATAATTCAGCCAAATCCTCAAGACTTAAA
>DAOWMC010000171.1 GCA_030643285.1 Methanobacteriota archaeon
ACGATACCAAAAAGCTCTTTTTCGATATTGCTCATAGCTTTATCCTCCATCTTTCATCTTTTTACGTTATCTTTTTATACGTGAGATATCACCCACTAACAACTAAATAATTTTACTCTTTTAAAATCAGGCTAAAGAAAGATTTATCAACGATTATTATAATCACTCCACCAGGTGAAAAGATGCCATTTGTTGATGTGGAGGGGCTGAATGTACATTACGTATCAAAAGGAACCGGTCATACGTTGCTTTTCATTCATGGGGCCGGAAGCTCGCATCTGAACTGGAAGCCACAGATCGAATATCTTGGAAAAGATTTTAATGCAGTAGCCATTGATTTACCTGGCCATGGCAGGTCCGAAGCACCTGACCCCCCTTTAATCTCAATTGAATGGTATATCGGATTTATAAAGAGTTTTCTTGAGGCACTTGATAAGAAAGGTGCCACGCTTATCGGGTATTCCATGGGGGGGGGGCAATCTCAATCAGGTTCTGTCTGGACTATCCGGATCGTACAAAATGCCTCATTCTGACAAGTACAGGTGCAAAACTCGGTGTGAACCCGGCATTGTTTTCTGTACTCAGGTCCAATTTCAAAAAAGCCATGGAGATGGGATTTTTGGGTTCGAAGGCAAAGAAAGTGGATAAAAACCTCCTTGAAGAGCTCAAAGAAGAGGTGGACCGGCTTGACCCCAAAATAGGCGTTTTGGATTTTGAAGCTTGTAACAGCTTTGACGCAAGAAAACGCATAGGTGGGATTAATAAACCGACACTTGTCATGGGGGCATCCAAAGATACTATGCATCCTTTATTCTGGTCCGAGTATCTGCATGAACATATAAAAGGTTCAAAATTGGAGATCATAGATGGGGACACGATGTATATGCTCGAGACTCCCGAAAGGGTCAATCCGATACTTGCTGACTTCTTAAAAGGTGTTTTAAGGTAAAATATACGTATGGGGCTGTATAAAACATCTATTTTCTAAATAACTGTAACTCATGAGATCGGTTCAATACCTAAAGACCTTAAACGATCTTCCAAAATTATTTAAAGATCCGGATCATAATGGGTGGACATGGAAAAAGACCTTCCCAAATTTGGATGCCAACACGGAATTAACACATCGATGCGAAAAGATACAGTGGAAGATATTTTAAATTCTGCCATTCTTTCGGACCGTTATGGCTTTGATTCTGTCTGGGTTATGGACCATACAAATTCTCATCCGGATGATTCACAAGTATTTGAGGCATGGACGGTGCTTGGTGCCATCGCCATGAAAACGGAAAATGTACGGCTTGGTACGATGGTTGGAGATGTTTTGAGGAAAAATCCGGCAGTCGTGGCACAAAGCTTATTAACGCTGGATAAACTTTCAAACGGAAGGGCATGTCTTGGTTTAGGTGCCGGAGAGGGAATGAATCTTACTCCGTATGGTATTGAATTTGATAAACCTGTATCCAGAATGGAGGAGGGTTTAATCATAATTAAAAAACTTCTGCATGCCACAAAAGAGGAACCGGCAAACTATAAGGGCAAGTTCTTCGAGCTACAAAACGCATTTTTACAGTTAAAATCAGACCCGATTCCTCCAATATGGATTGCCGCAAATGGTATCAGGACAAGAGGGATCGTAGGTAGATTGGGTGACGGATGGATTCCAACCGCGGTAACTCCAAAAAATTATGTCAAGTACGCAGAGGAAGTAGATATGGCGGCTAAAGAAGCAGGTAGAGATGCAAAAGATATAGAGAAAGGTTGTGAGCTGTTTTTATCGAGTTCGAAAAGAACACCCGATGACTGGATTAAATCAATTGAAAAATACGTGAATGCAGGCGTTAGCCATTTTGGAATCGAGTTCTTTGGAGATTATGAGGCATCCATAAAGCTTTTTTCAAAGGAAGTTATCCCCTGTTTTAAAAAATGATTAACGCAGATGAAAAGGTATAAACAAAATCAGAGTATCAGATTAATCTGTGGTTCATATAAAAGAACCCAAAAACCATGACAGTAAACGTATTCAAAAAAGGTATAAGGGCCCTTGGAATCGCCGAAAGCTTTCAGAGGGATAATCCAAAATCTATTTTAGCTGGCATTTCGATGAGGGGAGACCTTCAAATTGATGGTATTTCGCTAACTTCGATAACGGTGGGTGGGATGGATGCCACTGAAGGCGTGCTTCGTATCTTTAATAATTTGAATAGAAAGGATTTAAATGTGATTTTGCTTAATGGCTGTGTTATAAGCTGGTTTAATATAATAGATCTTGACTATGTGTATGAAGAGCTTTGCCTGCCCGTTTTATGCGTGACATATGAAGAGTCGGAAGGGCTCAAAGATGATATTAAAAAATATTTCAGGGACGACCCGGACCGGGATGAGCGGTTGGAGGTATACAATCGATTGGGACAGCGATCAAAGGTAAAATTGAATACTGGCTATGAGGTCTTTTTAAGGTTTTACGGTTTGGATTATGATGAGGTTAAGGTTATACTTAACAGATTTACGACCCACGGCAAGGTTTGCGAGCCCCTCCGTACAGCAAAAATTTTGGCAAGGGCTGTTCTGAATAGTGGGCTTATCACTCCAATTTGAAGTTAGGTAGTAAGTTGAATCAAAAACATAGTTTTATGAATGATTAAACAGGATAAAATTCAAGGAGTCGAAATGTCATCAGATGTTGAATATATCGATAATATCGCCAAAACAGAACACATAGAAAAAGAAAAACTTGAAAGGTTAATTTCATCTGGTAGGGTTGTTATTCCCAAAAACTCAAATAGAGAAATAGAGCCAATAGGTATCGGCCAATGCCTCCGCACAAAGATAAATGCAAACATCGGGACATCAAAAGATATCATAAACTGTGATGAGGAGATAAAAAAAGCCAAGATAGCGGTTCAGTATGGTGCGGATACGGTGATGGATCTATCCACAGGTGGCGATTTGGACGAAATCAGGAAAAAGATACTAAAGGAAGTAGCTGTGCCAATAGGCACGGTCCCCATATATCAGGCCGGTATATCAAAAAAAGCTGTTGTTGAGATGACATCTGATGATATGTTCAACGCCGTGCGAAAACATGCCAGAGATGGCGTGGATTTTGTTACAATTCATGCGGGTGTAAATCTAAACGCACTTGAGCGGCTGAAAAAAGGCGATCGGATCTTAAATGTTGTTAGTAGAGGGGGCTGTTTTACAATTGCATGGATGGCTCATAACGAAAGTGAGAACCCGTTTTATGCCGAATATGATTATCTGCTGGAGCTGGCACATGAATACGACCTAACGCTTAGCCTTGGAGATGGGATGAGGCCTGGTTGCATTTTTGATGCCACCGATAGACCGAAGTTCATGGAATTCATCACCCTCGGAGAGCTTGTAAAAAGGGCAAGGCAAGCTGGTGTTAAGGCAATTGTAGAGGGGCCCGGGCACGTTCCTCTGGATGAGATAGAAATCGGAATCAGGTCAATGAAATACCTGGCAGATAATGCACCGCTTTACCTTCTTGGCCCAATTGTTACTGATATCGCGCCGGGGTACGATCATATTACTGGTGCAATTGGGGGGTCTATTGCCGGTATGTTTGGTGCTGACTTTCTCTGCATGACAACACCATCCGAACACCTTGCACTTCCAAATATGGAGGATATAAAAGAAGGTACCATAATTACAAAGATTGCCGCTCATGTTGCAGATACGGTAAAA
>DAOWMC010000035.1 GCA_030643285.1 Methanobacteriota archaeon
CAGTGTTTTTTTTGCCAGTTCCTCATCGACTAAAAACAGGGTTCTATCCGTAAAACCTTCGTAATGGGCAAGTTCTTCCACATCGTTATAGGCCATCATCGGTGGGCCACCGTATAACGGGGCTATGATTGACCTTCCATTCATTTTAACCTTCAGTGGACCACGTACCGGGTGATAGATCAGGTCACAGCCGTAGGAGACACAGTATTTTTCACGCATCTGTTTTGGTTCGGGGAGAAACTTTGAGAGGTTGTTAATCTTTGCCTCCACAACATTAAACCAGCAAAGCATCTCTTTTGATGAGCAGAGGGGTAGGTACGCACCGGCACATGTTCCAATATACAGCCCCCCATCTTTTATGAAATTTGAAATGCTGTTCAACTTTTTGGGCCCTAATCCCCCTGCTATTGTGTACGTATCTCCCCCACCAATAGCCAAAACATCCAAACTCCCTAAAACAGAGTCCATGTTATCTTCGTTAACAAATATAAGGTCATACAACCCGAGTCGTTCAAATGTATCTACAAACCATATCCAGGAATGGGATGCCCCCACCCCTACATAGATTCCAATTTTTGGATGAGTCATTATCTTTATCTATTTATATGTTTAAGCGCATAATCAAATATCTTGCTTATTTAAGTTATAAAATGATTTTAACAGGAGAGATCACATGCTTGATATAAGAAACAATCACCTAATAATAGATGATGTGGATACGGTGGAGCTTTCAGAGCAGTTCGGAACGCCGCTTTATGTGACTGATAAGACAAAGCTTAAAGATAACTTTCAGGCTTACAGATCCGCTTTTCCCAAAGCTGATATATACTATGCCGCCAAGGCAAACTGGGATCTGACAATTCTAAAGATACTGGCAGAGGAAGGGGCAGGAGCAGATGTTTTTTCGGAAGGTGAACTTTATATCGCTACCCTGGCAAAAATTCAAACTGATAAAATTTTGTTCAATGGAAATTCAAAAACCGATTCTGAAATTGAGTTTGCAATTAAATCAGGTGTTAAAATATCAGTGGACTCCTTGGATGAATTGAATACAATATCAAAGGCGGCAGTTAAAAATGATTGCGAGGCAAATATCGCTTTTAGGATAAATCCTGATGTTTCACCTGATACTCACCCCAAGATTTCCACAGGACTAAAAACATCAAAATTCGGAATTTTAGAAAGTGAGGTAATTTGTGCTTACAAAAAGGCATGTGACCTCCCTAATGTAAACCCGATCGGTATTCACTGTCACATAGGCTCCCAAATTTTGGATATAAGTGTCTATGAGGAAGCCACCCTAAAGATGATGGATATAGCCCAAAAAGTTTCATCATTTGTTGAGCTCAAGTTTATAGATCTTGGAGGGGGGCTTGGAATTAACTATAAAAAGGAGGAAAAGATACCCACACCAAAAGACCTGGCAGATATAATACTTCCCATCTTTGAAGAAAAAACGGAGTTAATCGGGATTTCTCCAAAGCTTATACTTGAGCCGGGACGTTCAATCGTTGGGGACACGACAATCTTACTTTCAAGAGTTAACACGGTCAAGAAGGCTTATAAAAACTTCGTTGGAATCGATGCGGGCTTCAACCTTTTGATGCGCCCTGTAATGTATGATTCGTATCATGAGGTTATGGTGGCTAATAAGGCAGATGAAAAGGTGGAAGATACATACACAATCGCAGGACCCATATGCGAATCAGGTGATATAATTGGCTCCGATAGGAAACTACCTAAAATTGAAAAAGGTGACCTTATCGCAGTTCTGGATACGGGTGCGTACGGTTTTTCGATGAGCTCGCAGTACAACGGAAGGCCAAGATGCGCAGAGGTCGTGGTTTGCAAAGGAAAGGCCAATCTGGTAAGGGATAAAGAAACATTTGAAGATCTGGTTGCCAAATTTAATTGATATTTATAATCTCCCCATTCATCACCTGGTATTCCGAAACTGCAACCTTCTTTTCAACTGTTTCTGCCGATACAAGGTAATGGGACGTGGCCGCTACATCAAACTGAGTTCCACCTTTTGTTGGTCCCTCGGTAGAATATGGGACTGTGAAAATGAATTTACCATCCCTGGCCTCTACTGTCTGGGTATAGGTAAACGATCTCCCAGAATTCGTGGTTACGTCTATCGATATATTTGCAGTTGTCACACCCGGGTATTCATCCATTACAATATTTGCACCAGGTACATATTCAAATATCTTGATGTAGCTGACAGGTGATATATAATCAGGGGTATATATAATCACATCCATATCGCCGTATTTATCACGTGCGCCCAGATGTGTAGCTTTGGCTATTTCAGTTGTGCTAAGATAATCTCCTACATTAGACCTCCAACCTATACCGCTCTGGTCTATTGGATTGATAATCATAAATGGAATAATAAACCTATCTGATTCGTATACCAGCCTATAATGTTTGAGGGCAGGGATTGTTTTGTTTTCTACAATTGTCTGGCTACCATCAAACATGTGAAGACGTGCCTCCATTGTGTTATAGTAGGGGGGGTTTCTTTCAGCCCAGGCCACCATGGCATGGTATTTGTTATAATATGAGTTCCATTGATCTGCCATCATAAAATCACTTATGATATACTTTGTTCCCAGTTCATCGAGCATTTTATTGGCATCTGTTTCATCTGTATTTATAAAGTAGGTTGCTGCGCCTGGTCTGACCGTGCCATTTGGACCTGCGCCCCCTATACCATGCTGGAAAGGATTGGCATTTGGAATACGACGCCCTATTGTTGTGATCCAATGCCCGTAGTCCCACCAGCTCATAACACCGTATGTTGAATCCGGATAAGCATAACTTTCGCCACGTTGTGGGGCTTCATAAAATGCATAATAATCAAGACCGGGCTCGGGTGTGTTTTTTGAAAGCCAGACAAGCGAATCGTGCCAATCGTTATCCGGTCCACCAGAGGATCTTGCCATGTTCATTGCGATCCCTATGTTTGGGTAAAAGACAAAGAGGATAACAATTATTACAACCATGAAATGACTTATTTTCAGATTTCTCTGGATGAACCTCTTCAAATCAAAAGCCTTCTTTTCACGCTTTGCAAGATAATCCTCATACAGCTTACCAAATCCCCCCCAATCGAGCATCTTCCAGGCAAAAAATCCTGTTAGGATGGATGCGTTCACCGCCGAGTAGTATGCAAATCTGTTTTGGCGTAATGTAATCCAGATCATAAAGATGCTCCATACAAAAAAGAGTGTTTTTTCTGCCTTCCACTCCCGTATAACGGCATACCCCAAAAGTGCCAGTGATATAAACATGAAAAATAAACTCGTTGTGAAGTTGCCATAGGCCAATCCTGGTCTTGAAAATAACGGTGCTACTTCTGCTACAGTCAGTGCGCCACCCTGCGGTGAGAATATTTTAAAACTGCTAACCATAATGTTGATTATATCTGGAATCAGAAGATATGAAATGGCTATGCCTGTAAATCCGATTAGAATAAGTAGAAGAGGATAGAGATATCTTTTCAAGTTTACCCGATTCATGATCTTTGGAATCATACCCAAAACTAAAAACACGATGCCACCGAGTGCAAACGATGCCACATGAAACCATGTATATGGCCCTTTGCCGACGTATGGTATGGCCATTAATGCCGGTATGATAAGTGCAATAGTACCCACGATACAGAGATACTCCGAAGATATGTTTTTCGCATAATCGGAAACGAATTGGAGCAGGGCAAATATTATAATACAAACCATAAGAAGCGGGGCACCCATCCAGCTGAGTAAATAGCATCCAAGCATGATCCCCGAAAACATCGCAAATAAAAGTGGAGATTTCAAAATATCCCCATTTCTATCTAAAATATGCTCAAATTTAAGTCCATTTTCCCTTGCTCTTTTTATTGCGAAGATTAAAAACATGATAGCTAGTGTGCTAAAAAGTGTCTCTGCCACATGGTGATCGGTAAATCCTAATAACGATCTTGATAGGAACTGGCCAGGTATAATTACAATCAGTGCCGCTGATAAGATGCCAACTCTTCTATCATCAAATACCTCTTTTCCTATGAAATAAACCGGAAATACAACCAGTGCTCCTAAAATGGTGGGAAAAAATGCATGGACTACCTCAATCGTATGTTGAGTTGGAGACCCCAAGCCAACCACTAATGAGCAGAATGCAATCATCTGGTCAAAGAATGGCCCGAAATGAATGCGGTCACCCAGCGGAAAATGCGTGAATGGGTCAAAGAATGGGCGGTGTGGGAAATGTAAAACGGTAAGCTCAACCATCCTCAGGTGGTACCACGGATCGTTTCCGCCAAATTGTACAAACTCACCGCCAAAGACCGAGTTGTATGGTAGGGCCGCCCGTATATACAACGATAAACAGAACAAAAAAGCCAAAATAACACCATAGATTAAAAGATAGTTTTTAACGGTTTTAGTCATCGTTAACCTTTTTATATATCAGGTACTTAAAGGTTTTGAGAGAAATGCCATAATAGGGCGAGATATTAACAGGATCAAAAGATATGCTTGTATCGATCATAATTTGTACACACCAGCGTGAAAGATATGACGATTTAGTGGAAGCTATTGATAGTATAAAGATTCAATCTTATAAAAACCTGGAAATTGTGGTGGTTGTTGATGGAAACAAAGAACTGTACCAAAACCTTATAGAAAATCGGATCAAGGTCGATAAAATAAAACTAAACGAAGAAAATATGGGGCTTTCGGAAAGCAGAAATAGGGGTATAAAAGAAGCAAAAGGAGAAATAATCGCATTTTTCGATGATGATTCTGTGGCAGATGAAAATTGGTTAAAAGAGCTTGTGAGGATGTATGAAGGTAGGGAAGCAATCGCGGTGGGTGGGAAGTTAATTCCGAAATGGTTGGCAAAAAAGCCGGAATTTCTACCCGAGGAATACTACTGGTTGATTGGTGCAACACATAAAGGTTTTTCTGAAGAAGTGACCGAGGTAAGAAACACCTTTGGATCTAATTTAAGCTTTAAATCAGACGTAATAAGATCATTGGATGGATTTAAGGGTGAAATGGGTGTAAAAGGTAAAGGATTGCTTCAAGGTGAAGAAACCGAGCTATGCGAGAGGATGGGGGAGAGGTTTGGAAAAGGAGTTATCTATAATCCCAACGCAGTTGTTTATCATAAGGTTTTTCCAGATAGGTTAAAAATGCGATTTTTTTTGAGAAGGGCATTTTGGCAGGGTTATTCCAAAGGGGTTATGAAAGAGCTTGAATATTCATTAGATGAGGAGGGTGATTTTGTAAAAAATGTATTCAAAGGGGTGCTTGAAAGAGTTAAATCACCGTCCCTGGCTGCGATAAGTCAGATATTATTCTTACTTATTCTCACCTCTACCGTGGGCTTGGGTTATCTGTATAGGCTTTTGAAAGCAAGGATTGGAAGAAATGGTAGATAAAGATATAAAAGTGGTGCCAAATGGCGTAAATTGTGACAGATTCAAGCCTCTGAATAAGAAGGAGCAAAGGAAATGGGTGGAAGATCAATTTGGTGTAGACCTAAGTTCCAGCTTAAATATAATTAATGTGGGGAGGCTCTCACAGGAAAAGGGTCTTTTGTATCTGATTGAGTCATTGAGATATCTGGATCCAAAGACCAAACTTTTCATAGTAGGATCCGGTAGACAAAAGGATAATCTAAAAGAATTATCTAAAAAACTTGAACTGGAAAAGCAGGTTATATTTATGGGAAAAGTAGCCCATGAACAGTTGCCCAGCGTATTAAATGCAATGAATATCTTTGTTTTGCCTGCAATAAGTATGGAAGGGTTCTCGAATTCGATGCTTGAAGCAATGGCGTGCGGCCTCCCTGTTGTTACAACACCAATAGGGGCAGGTGCCGAGGTAATAAAAGAAGATATAGGGGTTGTGGTAGAGACAAAAAACCCAAAAAAAATTGCTGATGGAATAATAAAATGCTCAAACTTAGATGGCGGAAAAATAAGGGAATATGTAGAGGTGAATTTCTCATTTAATGTTGTTGCCAAATTTGTTTATGACTTGTATTCACAATTATGTGAAAAGGAAGTGGAAAGAATTTGTTACTGTTCTTTATTTGCCCCACCATTTCTGCTTTCCGGAGCTGGGATGCAGGTTCATGAACTTTCCAAGGCATTATCAAATATGTGCGATGTTTCTGTAATATCTGCGAGGATAGAAGGTGAAAAGGAGGAAGTGATAGACGGGGTAAGATACTATAGGGTGAAATATACAAGAGGGGAAGCTAAATCTAGATTTGTATATAGTTTTATGGGAAGTCTGAAAGGACTTTCGCTCGGTAAATTTGACGTCATTGATGGGAGAAACTGGGAGGGAGGACTCATATCTGTTTTTGTCTCCAAGCATGGGGGAAGTAAGTCTGTGATGAGTTTTAGAGGTGAAGGCGCGGTTGATGGTCCATGGATAAAGAAGGGGATTAATAGATTTATTCTAAAAAGAGTGGATTTAGCAACTGCGACGGATAAAAGGACGGCTGAACTGGTAAAAAGGGCATTGGTATAATAAAATGTGTGGCATAGCAGGAATATATGGTCTTTCGGATAGGCAAATTGTAAAAAGTATGTGTGACAAAATCATCCACCGAGGCCCGGACGAAGATGGATATTATATAGATGATAATGTCTCTTTAGGAATGCGCCGTCTGAGTATTATAGACCTTGACACAGGAAGTCAACCAATATCCAATGAGGATGGAGATATTGCCGTAGTATTTAACGGAGAAATTTATAACTTTAAGGAATTAAGAGGGGAGTTAATTAAAAAGGGGCATACTTTCTCAACTAATTCCGATACCGAGGTAATCGTTCATGCTTATGAAGAGTACGGATATGATTGTCTGAACAAATTTAACGGAATGTTTTCAATAGCCCTATGGGATTCAGATAGAAAAGCGTTGTTTTTGGCAAGGGATAGGGTGGGAATAAAACCCCTTTATTATACAAAAATTGACGAAATCTTTATTTTTGCATCTGAAATAAAATCAATTTTTGAATATGGGAAAATTAAGTTGGAAGTGGATAAAAAAGCATTAAAAGATTACTTTACCCTCCGGTATGTTCCAGCACCAAAAACAATGTTTAAAGGCATACTGAAACTGGAACCCGGAAGTTATATCGTTGTTAATGAAAGTGGAATAAAATGGAAAAAGTACTGGAATCTTGAGTGTAAACCTCTTTTGAAAAATGATTGTTATTCCAAGGAAAACATACTTAAAGTTATAAAGGACTCGATTGAAAGGAGACTCATAGCCGATGTGCCATTAGGTGTATTTCTATCAGGGGGCCTCGATTCATCTACAATAACTGCAATTGCAAGTGATTTTTCTTCTGAGCCCATAAAAACATTTTCAGTTGGATTTTATGGTACAAAATACGATGAAACTCCTTATGCAAGAAATGTTGCAGAACATTTTGAAACGGACCATGAAGAAAAATGGGTTGATATAGAAAATGTGGATCTATTACCTGAGTTAATCTATCGTTTGGATGAACCATTGGCAGACCCTGCGATTTTACCAACATATCTAATTTCGGAAGTAGCAAGAAAAAGAGTAAAGGTGATTTTAAGTGGTGAAGGAGGCGATGAAGCATTTGCCGGCTACGATAGATATGCCTCAGAGCTTAAAATATATAATCCACTTAAACTTTTTCCAAATATAATTAAAAAATCTGTTTTCAAATTCGGGGAGGTAGCAAAAGAAGGTGCAATTAAAAAATATTCCTTATATTTCGGATCGAGAACAACGCAGGAAAATAGCTATTTTTACCGTTTAAAGTTGCGTGATAACGGCCATCTAAATGATGAGGTTTTATGTGTCAGAAATAATGGAAGTGATACACGCTCTTTATTTAATAGTGATGGGGATTATCTGAACTGCATGTTAAAATTTGATATTGGTTATTGGCTACCAGATGATCTACTGATGAAAGTGGATAAGATGACGATGGCAAATTCACTTGAGGCAAGGGTTCCTTTTTTAGACCATAATTTATTGCAATTTGCATATGGTGCACCATCCAATATTAAACTTAAAAAAAATTTACTTAAAATAAGCGTAAATGATATTTTACCAAAGGAGGTAATGCAGAGAAAAAAGCATGGTTTTGATGTGCCCGTTAAAGAATGGTTTAAAAGCGATACATTGGATGAATACTTATCCGA
>DAOWMC010000038.1 GCA_030643285.1 Methanobacteriota archaeon
GATCATCAATTGGAAGGGCCTTTATCCAAATATAAGATCTACGAGGCTTTTTAATATATTTAAGATCGTAGGGTAATTCGAACGGCTATTTGGGGCAATAATAGTGGTTGTATTATTATTTACAACAAAAATTTCCCTCACCGTAATTTCCGCATCCAAATATTCCTGTGCTGCAGCCCCATGGCAGCTAAAGCACAGATCTTCTGTCTTATTCCCATGAACAAAATGGACATCTTCTTTGTGGCAAATGTTGCACTCTTTATTTTCCGGTACAACTATATTGTCTTTCTCACCATGACACAGGCTACAATCTATAGGCGCATGGACACGGTGGATCGTATCATATGTAAGTATGTTTTCTTTGCCCCAACTTCCTATATGACAGCGTGTACACGTTTTTATGCCGTGTACCTCATTAATCTTCACAACATCTATCTTTCCACTTGATTCAAATTCGCTTCTATGGCACTTACAGGCACCCAATAGGCCTGGCATGTCCTCCTTAGGTATTAGCGTAGCATGGCATTGATCACACATGAAAGAAGGGTGCCAACCTCCAAGAGTCGTCCCTTTTGGCATTTCTGGGATTACCCCCTCTCCGCTACAAACCCCAATAACACATACGCTTAAGATTAATACTAAAATAAATTGCCCAAATAAGAAGGCCCTCATAATACATAGTTTATCCTAATAAGGAATAATACTTGCGTTTTAAATAACAGTATGAATAGTTTTAAGTGATCTCTAAGCTATAATATGTATAACATCAATAGGGGGAAGGTAGAGTGGCCATGAGAAAACCGATACTGTTTGTAATGGTGTGTTTGTTGATTCTCTCTATATCCATACCTTTGGTAAGTGCCGGGAGTCTTAAAAGCATCGTCGTCTCAGATGCATATGGTCTTTCAAATTACACGTTACGGACAAACACCATTTTTCAGCCGGGCGACACGATAAATGTATATACACAGTTTAATGATGTAAACCATGACGGTTTTATTTTCGCAGACTTTGTTTTTATAATTAAAGACCCAAAGGACAATTTTGTTGCCATGAGCCAGGAAGGAATTGAATATAGGGGTTACACAGAGGATACCTATGTGCTTTACGCTTATGTAATCCCTGATTTCTGGGTTGATGGGAAATATAAAATGGAAATTTATGCTTATGATAGGGCCAATGTTTCAAAGATAAGGAGTCTTGAGGAGAGAGCGGAAAGAACCGACCCCGAAGATTTACTTGATGATGGAGATTTTGGTGATCTTAAAACGTTTTTTGAAACTGGTGGAAATGCCAATGGTATGGGGGCTGTAAAATCATATTCTGGTTCCAAAACGTATAGAACATATACAAGTTTTGTTGTGGAAAGAGAAGTTATCGAAAAACAGGAAGCAGATGATGTTAATGAGACCATTTTACCCAAAAAACAAATGCCTAATTTTGTTGTAAACAGGCTGGATACAGATAAATTCAAGGTAGCACCAAACGAATCAATTTTAATATCTGCCGAAGTGGAAAATACAGGGGCGGGTGGAACAAAAACCATCGAGATATATATTAATGGTAAAAAAGAAACTGAAAAGCCAGTTACCCTTGCCCGTAAAGAATCAAAGATAATTCAATTTCAGACAAAAAAAGAGCTCCCGGGCACATATAAAATCACAATACCCGACCAGAACGTTGTAAAGCTGTTCTTTGTCATAGAACCATCATCCGAAAGCTCCAACTTAATAGTGGCTCCCCCAAAAGAGGAAAAATCAAAATTTAATTTTAGTTACGTGGGTATCATGATTGAGATGGTTATAGCAATAATGATATGGAACCATTATAGAAAAAGGGGAAAAAAGAGTATCGGTTTAGATCCTGATTGCATGCCAGATACGGATGTTGATGACAAAAGCCCGACACAATCCGATCATACCTGGTTTACCCAGTTGACAGAAGATCAACAGAACCAGTGGGATCGACCAGATCATTGAGGAATATTTTATATGCACGAAGTGACAGAAATATATAACTAATGTTCTTACCGCGACTTTTATCATGGAATGTTACATATGAGTGTAATTTGAAGTGTGAGCACTGTTATATCGATGCTGTTGGTGTTGGAGGGGCGAAAAAGACCGAGCTTACCACAGAAGAGGGAAAGCGACTTTTGGATCAGATAGCTGAATTATCAAAAACAGTCGTCGTCTTAAGTGGTGGTGAGCCACTGCTCAGAAAGGATATATATGAACTGGCAGAGCATGGCACCAGAAATGGCCTTCGAATGGTGATGGGTACAAATGGCACGCTTATAGATGACAAAATTGCAGAGAAACTTAAAGAATCCGGTGTTATGAGGGTTGGTATAAGTATTGACTCGATATACCCCGATACACATGATAGGTTCAGAGGGGAAAAAGGAGCATTTAAAAAGGCAATTGAAGGTGCAAAATCTTGTAAAAAAGCAGGGCTTAGCTTCCAGATTCATTCAACCGTTACAACCGCAAATTACGACGAGATTGCAGAGCAGATAGATTTTTCAGTGGATCTGGGAGCCGATGCTTTTCATGTATTCTTTTTAGTTCCGACAGGAAGGGCAAAGGATCTGGTTGATATAACGCCAGAACAGTATGAAAAGGCTCTACGTGCACTTGTTGAAAATCAAAAAGACTACCCCATAGAAGTAAAACCTGTCTGTGCTCCGCAATTTATGAGAATAGCATCTCAAAGGAAGGTCTTATCCAAGCTGGAGCGGTACACAAGAGGCTGTCTTGCCGGAACAAACTACTGCAGGATAAAACCCGATGGTGAGGTGAATCCCTGCCCGTATCTTCCGATAACCATTGGAAATGTTAAAGAAGAATCATTTGTTGATATCTGGAATAACTCAGAGGTATTTAAAACCCTTCGGGATTTTGATTCGCTTAAGGGTAGATGCGGTGCCTGTAGTTACAAGGATATATGTGGGGGTTGTCGAGCAAGGGCATATGCATATACCGATGATTATCTTGAGGAAGAGCCGTGGTGTGTTTATGAGCCGTAATTGGGTAAGAAGGTGTAATTTTTATAAATCGAATCTTACAAAGAAAGAATGGAATCGGTACTTTACAGGGCACTGGAATCTTTCTGGTGAAAAACAGGATAAGCATCTGGAAATGTTTCTTGAAGGGGGAATGGCAGTATGAACGAAAGTCTTGTTCAATGGACTCTACTCAATAATTTAGATTTTTTAGGAAAATCTTTAGATTTCAGTATTGCATCCAAAAAAGGACAAGAAATTACAACTGATTTCGGTAGAATTGATTTTATTGTTGAAGATTTCAATAAAAATCAACTTATTGTAGAGTTGGAAACTCTCCTTGATAACAAGAATAAATTAGATTATTGTTTTAATCAGGTTCTTAATTATAAGAACATTAGCTTTACAGATAAGACGAAATATTGTATCTTATATGCTTCTGAAACCAACAAGCGATCGAAGAAATTGATAGATGATTATGGTGGAGAAAACGATATCTTAATTCGATCTTACTCACTTAATGATGTTAAATATCTGTATACAAAGACAGTTGAAAAATTAAGTCTAAGTTTCGGGTTGGCTTTACCCAAGCCAAAAAACTATACGATTTGTTATTTAAGATGGTTAAATAAAATTATGAGGCCATTTTATGATTTTTCAAAGGATACTTTGACGGCAGATGAATTGGCATATTACTTCACCTCACCCAATACAACAAATTTCAATTGCTATTTGAGATTGGCTTTAGATTTTGAAATGATTGAACCTGGTGGAAGCTATTACTCAATTACCCCTGAAGGGAAAGAATATATAAATAATTTTAATCCAATTATATTTAACTCAACACCCCGACAACTTCCATCAATTGATTTAATTAATGAGCAAAAAAGATTGTTACTTAAAATTTTAACAAATGGGAATTGGACGGTTCATAAGGTAAACATTTATTGGTTTTTAAGATTTATTGAAGTTACCAACGGCGAGTGGATACCAAATTCCATAGATTTTGCCAAAGAAAAATTAGATTTGGTAAATGGTCTGTTTGGTGTTTCTTATAAAAAAAGAACGATGTATGAATTTCTTAAGTTTACGTACAATTTTTGTATGGAGTTAAGGTTGGTTGATAGAATAAGGTCCGATGGAAGATATGATAGACTTTATCTCACTCCTTTAGGGGCGGAAGTTAATAATATCTTTAGCCTTGATTTGCAAACTAAAAAAAGCAGACTCAATTTAAATTTTAAGTATCTAGATTAATGAAGAGGTTAGGCGGTTACATAGAGGGTTATATTAAAAATAATTGTGAAGTAATTTCTGAAATCCAAGAAGAGATTAAACGGCTACAAGGTTGAGGGGCCAAATACATGAACTTAAACAAAACAGACAAAGAAATACTGAACGCTATCCAAACGAGCATACCACTTGTGAAAAACCCTTTTTTTGAGATAGGTGAAAAAATAGGCATCTCCGAAGACGATGTCATTAAAAGGCTAAAACGATTAAAAGAAATTGGGGCTCTGCGAAGAATTGGTGCAACACTTAACAAGAAAGAGCTTGGGAAAGAAGGAACCCTTGTAACAATGAAAGTACCAGACGAAAAAATAGACACGGTTGCAGAGATCATCAACGCATATGACGAGGTAACTCATAATTACATACGCTCATCAGAGGATGGAAAGGTAGATTATAATCTATGGTTTACAATAACCGGAACAAAAGAGAAAATTGAACGCATAATCGAGGAAATTTCAAAAAAAGCAGATTATCCCCTGCTCAACCTTCCGGCAAATATTACATTTAAGATTGGAGTAAAGTTTGATATAAAGTGACCAAAGGTGATTAAAGGTGTCAAATCTGGATAAAATCGATGAAAGGCTTATCGAACTCTTGCATGATATACCACTTACGAAAAGGCCATTTAAGGAGATTTCAAAGTCTCTGGATATAACTGAAAAAAAGGTTATATCAAGAATTAAAAAGTTGATCAACGAAGGTAAAATTCGAAGATTTGGAGGTTTGATCGCTCACAGGGCAATTGGTATAACTGCAAACGCAATGTGTATGTGGAAGGTCTCAGAAGATAAAGTAGAAGAGATTGGTAAAATAATGGTTTCTTTTGATGAGGTGACGCATTGCTATGAGCGTAAAAATCCATGGGGATACAATGTATTTACGATGGTTCACGGCTATGAGAAAAAAGAGTGTAAAGAGGTTATAGAAAGGATATCACAGGCAACCGGTATAGTTGATTATAGTATAATGTTTAGCGATAGAGAGCTAAAGAAGGTCTGATTTTTAATGTTACCGCTCATATTAAACCTAAAAAATAAAAAGGTTGTAATATTTGGTGGTGGATCAGTTGGTGAGCGTAAAGCAAAGCTCTTTTCAGCACATTCCGATACCGTCGTTGTGAGCAGGGAATTCACCGATGATCTCAAAAAGCTGGGAAAAACCGGAAAGGTTGAACTGATAAGGGATGATCTAACCGAATTTGATAAGTACTTAAAAGATGCTTTTATCGTGATACCGGCAACAAGCGATAAAGATTTGAATGTGAGGATCGCTGATAAAGCACGGGATTGTGAAAAGCTTGTCAATACGGTTGATGAATTAGGCGATGTTGTTGTACCCTCTGTAATCTCAAAAGGAGACATCCTGATAAGCATATCGACGCTTGGCAAAAGCCCCGGAATGTGTAAATTCATAAGAAAACAGATAGAAGAAGAGATTGGTGATGCACATTCATCCATGGTCAGGCTACAGGAGGAGGTTAGAAACCTGCTCAAAGAAAGGGTGGATGATCAGAAGGTCCGTGAAAAAATACTCTGGGAAATTTTAGAAGATGAAACTGTATGGAAAGATTTATTGGAATCCTATGACAAAACATATAGTAGTGTTCTAAAACTCATCGAGAGGGGTAGATTTGACAGAAATAACAAGTATGCTGGTAACCCATGTAAAGGCAAACGTTAGCGATATTGAGAAAGCCTGGCATGGGGGTATAAGCAAAATGACCCATAAAATTATGGAAAATGAGCTTGTTTTCGAATGTGTTATTCTTAAGACATGTAACCGGGTAGAGGTTTATGTTGTTTCTCCAAAGGGTAGCAAGGTTCTCTATAACTTTGCCAAGAGAATGAACGTTCCTGGTAGAATAATCGATTTTCATGATCATGAGGAATCGTTGAGGCATCTACTCAGGCTTACTTCTGGCCTTGAATCGATGATAATTGGCGAGGATCAGATACTTGGACAGATCAAAAAGCTACATCAAATGGCAAAGGATTCCGGATCAACAGGGAAAGTTCTTGATACCGCTTTCACAAAGGCGATACAGGTAGGAAAAATGGTCAGAACCGGGACAAAGATAAATGAAGGGGCAGTGTCTGTAGGTTCTGCTGCTGTAGATCTCTCAAAAGAAATGCTTGGTGATCTTCGTGACAAAAAGATACTTGTAATTGGTGCTGGAGAGATCGGAACACTTGTGTCAAAAGCTCTCTGCGATAATAACTTATGTGGCATTTATGTGGCAAATAGAACATTTGACAGGGCACAAACACTGGCCAATCAGCTCTGTGGACTGGCGATCCCATATGAAGATATGGAAGAATACCTGACAGATGTGGATGTTGTAATAAGTGCAACCGGGGCCCCCCATAAAGTGATTAAAGCCGATATGATGAGAAAGATCATGGACATACGTGAGGGTAAAAAACTTCTGGTGATAGATATAGCAAATCCAAGGGATGTCGAAGATGAGGTTGGAGACATCGCGGGAATCGAATTGCATAACATTGACAGCTTAAAACTGATTGGTAAGAATAATTTAGAGAGAAGAATAGCTGAAATTGAGAAGGCGGAAAAGATAATTGAAGAGGAACTTGAGAATCTAAATATAATATATAGAAGGCAGGAGGCCGACAGAATAATTGCCCATCGTTACAGCAGGGCAAAGGATATTGAATCAAGAGAGGTTGAGCGTGCCATAAAACGGCTTAATGGTCGTATTGAGCCCATCGAGGGTGAAGTGGGGGAGATTATACGTGATCTGGCACATTCAATTACAAGTAAATATTTATCATATATTACATCGGTGCTAAGAGAGGCAGCTAAAGACGAAAAATCTGAGATTTTAGAAGTTGCTGCCGAGATGTTCGGGTTGAATGGGGTCAATTGCGTGCCCAATGTTGATGGCGAGGATGCTACGTAAACTTGAGGTCTATTTTCATCTGAACTTTGGTTTTCTCTTTTGAACCCTTGCCATAAACCCTTCCATCACATCTTCAGTCCTATTTAAAACAATGCTCTGAAAAACACCTTCCATCTCCAGAAGAGTGTTTTTATCCATATCGGCTCCAAGATCTATCAGCTTCTTTGCAAGGCCCACTGCGAGGGGCGAACAGTTATCGATTATATATCTTGCGAGGTTTTCAGCGGATTCTATAAGCTTATCGGGTGGTACCACCTCATTTACGAGGTTTATTTTCAAGGCTTCTTCCGCTGTTATCATCTTTCCTGTAAGGATAAGTTCTTTAGCCTTTACCACACCCAACAATCTCACAAGCCTTGTAGTTCCGCCTACGTCAGGTATCAGGGCTAATTGAACCTCTGGCATCCCTATGAGTGCATCTTTTGTAGCAATTCTAAAATCAGCCGTTAAAGCAATCTCAAGTCCCATACCCGCAACATACTTATTTATTGCACAAATCACTGGTTTTTCCAACGCTTCAATCTTATTTAGGTTGTAATGCATATCGGTAAGGTAACTTCTGAACGTTGAAAGGTCGCTGCTTCCAATTGCTTTAACAAGATTTTTGGATTCACCTGATTTGTCTGATTTACCGGATTTACCAGATGAAGACCTGGAAAATAGACCCATACCGAAAAAGTCAATTCCCGCCGAAAAGACTGGGCCCTCCCCCCCTTAATATGACGGCTCTGACTTTCGGATTAGTAGCGGCGGTTGAAAAAGCCAGTGGGAGTGCGTCCATTATCTCAGAGTTTAAGGCATTTCTTTTATCGGGCCTGTTCAGGGATATAGTCATTATCCCCTCTTCTATTTTGGTTATAA
>DAOWMC010000166.1 GCA_030643285.1 Methanobacteriota archaeon
AGATCGACTATTTCAAGAATTGAATCAAGCTTTTCGAAAAATTCAGGATAAGCATCCAGATACTTTATCTGCAAGGCGACGATTTCAGAGAGTGGTACATCCATCTTTAAATTTGCAATCATCCTTAGCGTACGCCTTAAGACCAGACGTGCAAGATAACCTGCCTTAACATTTGAAGGGATAATTCCATCACCAAACATAAATGACAGACATCTTGAGTGGTCAGCTATTGCATATACCATTTCTACAGGTTCGATTGTGGCTTTAAGTTTATCAACTGGGATCCCTATTTGTTTGGCAACCTGATCTCGAAGCTCCGTTAGATTTTCACGAACATCTATAAGCCCTGACAATCTGACATTTTGTGAAAGTATATTTGCGTATTCGGGATCGTCCAGGGCATGTTCAATTCCTGCCAGATTCATCAGTTCATTTACTACCCCCGGAAAAACCGCATCATATACCGTAGGTGAGCCTTTCGATGCCCATACAAACCGCTCCAAACCATAACCGGTATCAACGATGTAGGAATCCATCTCACCGTATCTTTCCCCTTTGGAAATTATAGTCCCATCGGGACTATATTTCAGATTCATGAAAACAAGCGTTGCAACCTCCAGGCCACCGATCAGAACCTCTAAACACGGGCCGGCGTTTCCACCTCCCGACCAGAGGACCTCCTTGTACGTAACCTTATCAAGATATGCCTTAAGTTCTTTCAGTAACCCCTCGCAGTATCTTAATGTTTCATCCTTCCAGTATATCTCGCTATCCTTTTTATTGAAGGCATGGTGCGCCATCATTTCAAACGTTGTGAGGTGTCTTCCGCTCTTTCCAACAACGTCAAGATCTTCCAAACGTATACAGGGTTGAGAGATGGTGAGGGGATTGGCAGGTGGTGGGACCTTTCCTGAAGTCACCCACGGTTGAAAATCTGCAATAGAAGCAATTGTGAGATAGATATCATCCCTCCATCTTGCAACAACAGGGTATCTATCCACCCTCTTATGGTTTTGCCTCTCAAAAAAAGAAAGATAGAGCTCCCGCATCTCATCAAGATCGTGTTCTTCAAAAACAGGGGCTCCAATGAATGTGTATGGGTCACAGGGTGCATCGCCACAGGTTTCTTTATCAGGGTTACGGGTCCAATAATAATCCCCGCAGCTCTTGCACTTTTTTCTAACAAATTCATTTTCAAAAAAATAATCAATATGGTACTCGTCTTCAAGCATTATAATCACGTTTATCTTCTAAATTCATCTGCAATTATTGGTGCAACACTTATACAGCTAAGCGAATGTTCTATCGTATCGGTTGCAAATATCCCCGATACTCCCACCCGAGATAGTTTCAGTATTGCGTTACCTACAAATACCGGGTGAACACAGGCAGCAAACACAAAACGGGCATTTTGATTCTTAAGCATCTCTGTGGCTTTTTTTATTGTTTCACCAGTTGATATTATATCATCCACAATTACCACATCTTTATCTGAAACATCTAACTTCTTATAGGTTGTCTCCACATCTTCGGGACCTGATCTTTTCTTTTCAAGCACATCATGTCTGAAGCAATCAGACGCCACAGACCTGACAAAAGATGAAGATCCCTCATCAGGTGAAATAATCAATGGATCTGATAGATTGAGTGATTTAACGTATGCCGAAATTAATTTTGAAGCGTCTAAATTTGAGCACTTGGACGAAAAATAATCAAAAATTCGCTCATCGTGTATGTTTATCGTATAAATTTGATCAGCATCGATGGTCTTAGAAATTACCCTTGAGCTTATCGCTTCCCCTGATTTGAATCGTCTGTCCTGCCTTGCATACCCAAAGTAGGGAATAACCACATTTATGCGTTTTGCATTTTCACAGGCATCGATTAACTGAAGGAGGTATACGATATCCTTATTTGTTGTGGTGCTTTGAATGATTATTACATCATCCGATTCGATATCGTCAATAATCCGTGTATAGAGCTCACCATCGGGAAACTGCCTGTATTCCACAAGGGCCAATTTACAGCCAAGTTCTTCTGAAAGGCGTGAAGCTAAGATTTGTGATGCCGGACCAGATACGATTTTCATGTAGACCTCAAGATTTTGAAACTTAAACCATTGTCAAAACTTTTTAAAACCCATGTTAATCGAACCTTAATAAAACCTTTGTGTTTTAAATTGGTCACACACGTTTGACATTTTGTAAAAAACTGTCAAGTTTTTTCACATCTTTTTTACCCTGGCAACTCTCCACACCAGATGCCGTATCTACTGCAAAAGGATTGACTATAGATACCGCAGAAGCTACATTTTCAGGCGTCAAGCCACCGGCCAGTATGATCGGAATCGATGTGTTTTCCACAATCTTTGCACTTATATTCCAGTTGTGCGTAATGCCACTTCCTCCAACCTTTTGGTCGGTCTTTGTATCAAGTAATATCGCATCCACCGTATCCTTGATACTTAGTATCCTGTTTATCACGGCCTTTGCCTTTGAATTTTTATCCACACCAATTGTTTTTATAATAGGGGTGGGTACTGCCTCTTTTATCTCTTTTAGCACTTCAACTGATAAATCGCTATGAATCTGGAGTACGTCCGGTTGGATTTCGTTTACCTTGTTAATTGCCTCTTCCGGTTTTTCTGGCATCATTACAAGGACAGAAGTTATTAAAATAGGAACCTTTTTGACAAGTTTCTTGGCCTTTTTAGCATCAATCTTTCTTGGCGTATCAACAGGTACATCGACGATAAATCCAACTGCATTTGGCTCACATGATAAAACCATATTTAGGTCGGATTCATTGGTTATTCCACAAATTTTGACAAGAGCCATATATCTATGATATGGCTTTTAATATAAAATAGTGATTGGAATTATCCGTTTATAATTATGACAAAAGTTTATTTTAGGATAACATCCCTATATTATAAACAAAAAACTGAGGGACTGAGGGGAAAGTCAGGTAAGGGATAAACACAGGGGTTGTGTATGATGGTTCGTGATAACACACCAGTGTCAGGTAAAGTGATAAAAATGAGTATTAAAGTTTCAATAATCGTTATTTTGCTAATTTTTATTTTTCTTATAGGTGATACCTGTGTCGGAGAGTACACAGTCGCATCATACAAATGTATTGATATTGGACCAAAGTGCAATATGGGTTTTTCTGATCCGGTGTCAGACGACAGGGAAGGTGGTTGGACCGATGACGGACCAAAAAACGATCTTTCAAATTTTCCAACAGGAAAGCAAAATTTTAATGGGATACCTTTTGACATAATAAATCCCGACCTTAACGGCGGTAAATCGTGTATCGTTTTAAAAAGTAAGGTTAAGATGTACTTTCCAGAAGAGGTTAATGACATAGAAATTGATTCGCCTGCTAAAAAATTACATTTTGTACATGCAATGTCCCGAACCGACGAAAAACCGGGAAAATATGTTGTACACTATGACTGTGGTTCGACCGTGGATATACCACTTGAAAACAAGTATAATATTTATAATTGGTGGTATCCAAAGGACCTGAACCTTGAAAATGTAAGATTTGCATGGACAGGTAAAAACCCAAGACGTTCCAGCATAGGTGTTTTTCATTACGCCTGGGAAAATCCACATCCCGAAAAAGTTATAAAAAGCCTTGACTTTGTATCTTATGAATCGAATGCTTCTCCGATTTTGGTTGCAGTAACAGCAGAAACAAAAAAGCCAGCAGCAAACCTGCAGCTAC
>DAOWMC010000097.1 GCA_030643285.1 Methanobacteriota archaeon
AATAGACTTGTTGCATAATAAGCAAAAAATAAAGCCACGCATATCGATTTTAGTACTTATACCGATTCCGAGTGCCCTCTTGTCGTTTCTGCCTTTATTTTGCAACAAGTCTAATGTCCGATATAGCAACACTTGGTTTTGATAAAGAGGTGCAAAAAAGAGCAAAAGAGTACGATTGGCACAGGTTAAAATTGTCTATTGTGGTCTTTTCATTGTCTTTTTTGGCAATTATTTTAATCATTGAGTTTGGAATTTCTACGGCTTTGAAGGACTTTATCACACAGTACACATCGGTAGAATGGGTGATTATTGCGCTATTTCTGCTGATAGGCTACTCCTTTGTCTGGGTGATCATGTTACCTTTAAATTTTTATGAGGATTTTTTACTGGAACACAAATACGACCTATCCACACAAACCGGAAAATCATGGATATTTGATCGATTGAAGGGATTTATGTTGAGCCTGGTTTTAATTTTGGGTGTTGTAGAAATCGTCTACTATCTTTTAAGAGAAGTTTCGGAGTTTTGGTGGATCATTTCATGGGTTTTTATGACGATTTTTTCGATAATAATGGCCTACGTTGCACCTGTTTTATTGATGCCAATCTTTTATAAATACGAGCCCATTTCAGATGATAATCTTAAAAAAAGACTACTTGGGTTTGCAGATAAGGCAAATGTGAAGGCTGTTGGTGTTTTCAAGATGAAGGTGGGTGTTAAGACCAAACGGGCAGTAGGCGCATTGGCAGGGCTTTTTAGGACTCGAAGGATTATACTTAGTGATACGCTTTTAGAAAATTACACAACCGATGAGATTGAGGGGATTATTGGTCACGAACTTGGGCACCATGTTTATAAACATATTGGAAAGATTTTAATCGAAGGATCTATGTTTATGTTCTTAGGCCTCTTCTTAGCAGATCAACTAATGGAGGGCGTGATACAATATTTTGAATTCAAAGAGATCTCTGATATTGCTGCTCTTCCTTTATTCGGGTTGTTTTTTGCAATCTTTTTCATGGTAATCTCGCCTATTGAAAATACGATAAGCAGAAGGGCAGAAAGGCAGGCCGATCAGTATGAGCTTGAACTTGTTCAAAAGCCAGATGCGTTTATAAGCAGTATGACCAAGTTATGTGATCAGAATCTTAGAGATGCCGATCCTCACCCCATCATAGAATTTTTATTTTATGATCACCCATCTGGCAAAAAAAGGGTGGAACATGCGATGGAGTTTAAGTTGAATATTCAAACGAATACCGTTAATATGTCCATCGTTGGAAAATAGATGAACATTAGATTCATATTAGTGATCACGTGCAATTACACTTTTAATCTTTAAAGGTGGAACTAAAAAAACTTGCAAAGAGGGGGCATTTGTTATGGAATCTGGTGATTTTTTAAGATTGGTGGTTGTAATTATACCATTTGTGTGCCTTGTCGTATCCGGTTTTTTTATGAAATATAAGTGGTCTTTACTTACAAGAATACTTAGCCTTGTTTTTATGGTCCTGGGTATGACCGGTGGTGTTTTTTTGTGGCTTGGTTTGAGTGATTCTTCTTATACGATGACACTAATAAGAGCCATAGGGCTTTGCGGTGGTATTTCTGTTATGGGAGTCTTAGTTGGCACATTTATCTTAACTAAACCAATTCAGGAACTTGAAAAAATAATGGAAGAAATAGCAATGACGGGGGATTTATCAAAACGAGCTGCAATATCAACCGAAGGGGAGGTTGGGTCAATGGCAAAATCACTGAATGTGATGCTTGATAATACAATGGAGCCCGTGCAGGCTCTTTCAAAAGTTTCCAAAACCATTGCTTCAGGTGATCTATCAATAGATTTTGAAATTGAAACGGAATTAAAGGGAGATATAACCGATCTGGTGAATTCATTCGGATCAATGGTTGAAGAACTTCGTAAAGTCAAAGGGCTAAAAGAAGAGGCCAGGGCAAAAGATGAAGAAATAAAGGTGAGGGATACTGAACTTATCGAAAAATTGGTGGCGTCAGCAGATCTATTTGCATCTAACGCCGAAGAACTGAGCGCGAGTTCTGAAGAAATAACAGCCTCTTCAGAGGAGATGGCTTCAGTCATCCAACAGATAACCCATGGCACCGGGTTTGTTGCCGCAAAAGTAGAAGAATTGCAAAAACAAAACAAGGAAACAAACAGAATAACCGCTGAAGGTGCACAATCCGCAAGGTCTGTCGGAAACAAGATGGCAGAGGTTATTGGTAAAATAGTTCAGAATACAGAAGCGATTAAAGGACTTGAAGATGCATCGCTTGAGATTGTAAAGATCGTAGATGTGATACGTGGTATTTCTGAACAGACAAACATGCTCGCATTGAATGCAGCAGTCGAAGCGGCAAGGGCAGGAGATGCCGGTCGAGGATTTGCAGTGGTAGCTGAAGAGGTGAGAAAACTGGCAGGAAAATCGGCAGAATCAACAGAAAAAATAGAAGAAGTTATCAACAATATGAAAAATAAAATCGATGCT
This sequence comes from Methanobacteriota archaeon, assembly GCA_030643285.1. Taxonomy (GTDB): domain Archaea; phylum Halobacteriota; class Syntropharchaeia; order DAOWMC01; family DAOWMC01; genus DAOWMC01. Next base: position 2,509 of record DAOWMC010000097.1, read on the forward strand.
TCTATCAGTGGCATGGAAGAAAATGCTAAAATGATCGAGGAATCAGGACAGGCAGTTCAAGATGCGGTACGGTCATTTGAAGAGATACCGATATTGATTGAGTATATGGACACTGCCATTGACTCTATGTCAGGTGCTGCACAGGATAATGCAGCAGGTGCCGAGCAAAGTGCTGCTTCGGTTGAAGAGCTATCTGCGAGTATGTCAAATGTTTCTCAGAGTGCTCAGGAGCTCCTTCAGGCTTCAACTGGATTAATTGCGATTGCAAAGGGGCTGGAGGAGGGGGCTTATGCTGGCAAAAAGTAAGATGGGTAAAGCATAAAAGAATCACTAAAGGTCAAATTGTGTGAATTCAATCATCTTTTGGATCATCTTTTGGCCAGATCGATGAATAAGGCCGTTTTGGCGTCCAGAGTCCAAGCAATCTCCAAAGGGAAAATAGTATGCATGTGTAAACTAAAAATGCCAACAGGGTTAAATAGTGCCTTCCACCTATTGCTAAATTTTCTATAATAATTATTGGGGCCATAAATGCCATTGCAAGCCACATCCCGAGGGCATAATGAATCGCTGCAGGGGATCTAAAATGAGGATCCACAACACGAAGTAATGCCAGGCCAGTTCCTATTGTTCCGGTCAGTGTTCCATAACATAATATCATCCGCTCAAATTGATGATCCGTCCAGATTCTTTTGGCAAGCCACATCGTTACTAAGAGTGTTACTATGCCACCGATACTTGAAATAAGAAGTAGCGGAATCGCATATTCTTTGACTACGGCAAGTGGAATAATGACGATTGCACAGGTAACCATCAAATCGATACATGTGCCCGATATTCTTGTTTGAAGGCCAGGATCTACTATATGTCCTACTTTAAGCCTATCGATTGCGGACCTCACCATTATTCCGATCAATGCAACGATAAAGAATACAAACCCCCAGATCATATCCACCCCTTCAATTCCTCTCGCTTCTGCAAACATCACAACGCCTTTTACCTGGGCATATGCCAGTAAATAAATCAGCCCGCAAAGTGCAAGTTGAAGTGTAAATGAATCCAGAGCCTCTGAAGAAGTGGTCAATCTTCCGGCAGATGGCTTTCTTTCTTTAACGATACCGCTTAGTCCCTTTATCTCCTCAGGGTCTTTTACATAAGACGTAAGCCCTTTTCGTATTCCCCAGTGTATGATAGGCACACCTATTAAACAGGCCCATACAAATCCTAAAGCTCCAAATATCAGACCTACAGCTTCCCCATTCTCAAAACCAGCTGCTAATTCTAACCCTTTTCCAATAGAAGCCGCCTGTCCCGGTCCCAATGTGAATCCCCAGGCCATCATAAAACCAAAGTTTGGAAAAAGATCGGGGAAAAATGTATTTATAAGTAAAAGGGCAATTCCAAACCCGATAAAACTCTGTAAGCAGAACATAAAGATCATATAAAGGCCTGTGCTTGTGGCTCCCTTTATCTTGGCCCGGATAAGGGCCTTAAAAGGTATTGGGGCTGTTAGCGCGATAGCGGCAAAGGATATATTTAGCAGATGGTACACATAAGACGTGCCCATCTCCGTATCTATCAATGTCACACCAAGGTATCGATTAAATAAAAAACGGATCAGTAAGCCGATAGACCCAGCCAATAGCGCATTTGGTATTAATAGTTTCTGTACAAATTTGGATTTTGCCCTGAGTACCGTTGCAAAAAGTAAAAGAACACTCAGGAGACCAAAATCAAATATCAGATCCCAACCCATCACCATCTAATCCACCGCAAGTAACTTTGGGTTTATTTAACCTTATTGAGATATCTATGTTTCTACTTTCACAAAATTTAAATTGAGTGAAATAACGTTTTAGATAATGAATTTAATTGACAGGATTATTACTCAAACAAAGGGCCGTGTGGAAAAAATTGATGTTTCACGTTATTTAAATGATGTGCACGATGTTTCGGAAAAAAGAGATATTTTGCAACGGGTAAAGGATGTTAAAAGAGATGGTAAGGTTCCGATTATCGCAGAGGTTAAGCCGTCATCACCTTCGGGTCTCAAGCGTGAAATAAGCCCTGTAGAGGCGGCAGAAATTTCTAAGGAGATGTGTAGAGGTGGAGCGGTAGCCATATCCGTGCTGACAGAGCCATTTTTCTTTAACGGGAGTATGGAAAACCTGGAGAGTGTAAGATATGCAGTGAATATCCCAGTACTAAGAAAAGATTTCATAATAGACGAAAAACAGATTTATGAGACAAATTCAGACATGATTTTACTCATAGCCCGTGTTTTAGGCGATAAACTTGGAAACTTTGTTGATTTATCCCTTTCGCATGGGCTGGAGCCATTGGTTGAAGTTCACAATAAAAAAGAGCTTTTTGAGGCTTTAAAGACCGGTACAAATATCATCGGAGTTAATAACAGGAATCTTGACAACTTAAGCATCGATCTTTGTGTTTCAGAGGAGCTCATACCTTTAATTAAAAATGAAAAACAGGATATTCTGGTAATAAGTGAAAGCGGCGTTGAATGTGTAGAGGATGTTAAAAGAGTTTTAAAGGCTGGAGCTGATGCTATTTTAGTTGGAACTGCCATAATTAAAGGGGATGTTTTTAAAAAGACAAGAGAGTTGGTCGAAGCGCTTTTTTAAAAGGAAATAGGTATTTGGTACTCATCCACCCCAGCCCTATTTCTTCATATCAACCCTGTGCACCTTTCACCACCCTCACACCACCATTACATCCAATATCTATTTTAGTGGTGGTTTGGGATAGGTGGGTCC
>DAOWMC010000170.1 GCA_030643285.1 Methanobacteriota archaeon
GGGCATTGATAGATTCTGTCCGGAAAGCAGGTAAGAACAAAATTATGGACCTCTTCAAGCAGGCGAACATCTCAATATCAATTCTTTTTACATTCTTTGTCCTGGCCGTTGTTTTTCAGATTATGATACGATCCGACCTTGAGACCTTTTTTTTGACAATCCGGTCAGAGGAGATATATTCTGCATTTTTTTTGGGCCTTATAACTGCCACATTATCAACCCTCCTTTGTTTGGCGGTTTCAATTCCAACAGCCTACGCAATCAACAGATACAGATTCTTAGGCAGACAAATGGCAAAGATTATCCTGGACCTCCCTATTGCATTTCCGCCAATAGTTGCTGGTTTGGGGTTATTGTTACTTTTCGGAACCACATCTTTTGGTATTGCTCTTGAAGCTGCGGGTCTCAAGTTTATTTACGCTCCGGCAGGTATTGTTTTGGCTCAATTCTTTGTCAACGCACCTTATGCAACAAGAATACTCTCGTCAACTTTTTCCGAGATAGACCCAAGATACGAGCTTGTAGCCCAAACGCTCGGAAAGACTCCATTTGAATCTTTTTTAAGGGTGACTCTACCGATGGCAAGAGCAGGAGTTATCGGAAGTATAGTTATAACCTGGGCAAGAGGAATGTCTGAATTCGGAGCGGTATTGATCTTCGCAGGGGCAATCGCATCGAAGACTGAAACACTGCCTATATCTCTTTTTCTCAACCTTTCCTGTGGTAATATTGATGCGGCAATTGTTTCAGCCATCCTTTTGATCATAATATCGTTTATTGCACTCTGTATATTCGAGTTCTTCGGAGGTGGAAGGTTCTGATAAAAATCAGAGATCTGCACGTAAGAATCGGTGAATTTAGCCTCGATGATATAAATCTTGAGATCGAGTCCGGAGAATATTTTGTCTTAATCGGGCCAACGGGAGCCGGAAAAAGTATTCTTCTCGAAACAATAGCCGGATTATATCAACCAAAAAATGGAATTATAGAGGTAGATGGGGTTGATATAACAAGTAAAGAGCCGAGGAAGAGAGAAATAGGAATTGTTTACCAGGATTATATGCTTTTTCCACATTTAACAGTAAGAGACAATGTTAGATTTGGTTTAAAGGAAGATCAACAGTTATTTTTTGATAATTTGGTTAATTTATTGGATATCTCACATATACTGTCCAGAATGCCAGATACACTATCAGGGGGTGAATCGCAACGAGTGGCATTAGCAAGGGCTCTTGTTACCAGGCCAAGGATACTATTACTGGACGAACCACTCTCTGCCCTTGATATTAATACAAGGGAGAACATTATCTGCAAGCTAAAGGATATAAACAAAAGATTGGGCGTAACAATCATACATATCACTCATGAACGATTGGAGGCCACATCTCTTGCAGACAGAGTGGCCGTAATGAATAAAGGGGAAATCTTGCAGGTCGGAAGGCCAGAGGAGGTCTTCAGAAAGCCAGATTCGGAATTTGTTGCAAATTTTGTTGGTGTTGAAAACTTGTACAGGGGCAGATCCGTAATTGATCCGGATACGGATATTGCAGATATAGCTGTGGGTGGAGTTACAATCACTGCTACAAGTTCCAAATCAGATGACGTATTCATCGCAATCAGACCGGAGGATATACTAATCTCCGTTGATCGGATCGAGACAAGTGGGCGAAACTCATACCATGGCAAGATAATCGAAGTGAAGGATATGGGCGGTATTGCCAAAATTGTAGTCGATGTGGGAATTTTAATATCTGCTGTATTGACAAAGAGGTCATTTGAGGACTTGATGTTAAGTGTCGATAAGGGCGTATATGTAACCTTCAAAGCATCATCAGTACACGTTTTTTAGATTTTAAAATTGGTCTGATTAGCCCATTTCAACCGAAATAGGTAAACACATATGATTAAATTTAATTGAAAAAAGTAAATATAGATGGCTACAAATGTAGTTACTACGGTGTAATAATATGACTGAAACTATTAAGATTAAATCCCCCTTGACAGAGGAATTGATTAAGGAGTTACCTGCACACTCAAGCGAAGATGTGCAAGAGGCGATCGGAATTGCAAGAGACATAGCTCCATATTGGTCTGGCTTGAGTTTCAAAGAGCGTATCGGATACTTCAAAACAGTAAGAAAAATTTTTTTGGAAGAGAAGGAAAATATAGTCGATATTCTGCACAAAGAGACGGGAAAAACCAAAACCGATGCCCTGGTCGCGGAGGTTTTATTGAGTGTGGGCATACTTAAATTTTATGAAGATAATGCAGAAGAGTTCCTGATGGATCGGAAGGTAAAAGGTTTTGGAATTTCTGCTTTGAAGGATCTTTATGTCAGAAACTTTCCTTATGGCCTTGTTGGCGTTATTACATCATGGAATTATCCATTACTCCTCACATTCTCCGATGCTTTTCCGGCATTGATGGCAGGAAACTGCGTTCTCGCAAAGCCATCGAGTTTGACCCCACTTACCGCCCTGATGCTCGATGATATATTTGAAAGAGCAGGGATTCCCGAAGGAGTATACAAAACGATTGTCTGCAAGGGTAGGAGTGAAGCGACAGATACCTTTATAAAAGGTGTTGATATGATCGCCTTTACCGGTAGCACTAATGTTGGAATAGGTATCGGAAAATCCTGCATTGAAGATCTTAAACCATGTACACTCGAACTTGGTGGGAAAGATCCGATGATCGTTCTGGAAGATGCAAAATTAGAGAGGGCTGTAAATGCCGCGGTTTTTGGCTCCCTTATGAACACCGGACAGACCTGTATCTCGATCGAAAGAATATATGTTGTAGATAGTGTTTACGATGAGTTTGTAACAAAAGTAGTAGAAAAGACCAGATCACTTACTGTCGGTGAAGATGAAGACTTCAATACCGATGTTGGTTCAATGACTTCGGAGGAGCAACTCAATGAAGTTTTGGAACAGATCGATGATGCCGTTAAAAAGGGAGCCCGGATCCTTTTCGGTGGAAAGAGGATTGGCGAGAGAGGATATTTCTTAGAACCTGCTGTTATCGTGGATGTCAACGAGAGCATGGATATCATGACAGAAGAGACGTTCGGACCGGTTATCGCAATAAGAAGTGTAAGAGATGCCGATGAGGCCATAGAACTTGCCAACTCATCAATATATGGATTAAACGGTGCTATATTCACAAAAGACATAGAAAAAGGATTGAAAATGGCAGGTGAAATCGAATCAGGAAGTTTATGCATCAACGACTGCCTAATTAATTACGGGATTGCAGAACTGCCATTCATGGGTGTAAAGAAGAGTGGAATAGGTGTAAGGCATTCTGAAGCAGGTATAAAGAGATTTTGCAGATCTCAAAGTGTGGTTGTAGACAAAATGGGATTAAAAAATGAGGTGTACTGGTATCCTCACTCAAAAACTAGTGCTGATATGATATTCAAGGTGGTAGATCAATTTTATAAGGTGGAGGATGCCTGAATCTTGAAAGACCCACAACAGGCATATCAAAAGCTGAGGGATTCTTGTTATACCGATAAGGGCCATCTTCTTTTCAGGGTTGAGTTATTTGAAGGTAGAAGATAGCCTACCTTCCTCCCCTGTTATGATTCCGAGCATACCCCAGAATCACCACAATCCCTCCAACTAGCATCATAGAGGTAGCCATTTCGGGAACCGGTGCGGTAAAACCAACCACATCAGCCGCATCAATACCATCCGACGCAGAGTTATA
>DAOWMC010000139.1 GCA_030643285.1 Methanobacteriota archaeon
TATTCAGATCCACTGTCAGGGCACCAAAGGGACATGTTAAAACACAGAGTTTACATGCACTACATTTTTCTTCATTTAAGCGTACAATTCCATCCGAACCTCTTTTTATCGCCCCTGTCGGACATGCTTTTTCACAGGGAGGATTGATGCAATGTTCACAGACCATCGGAATATTTATCCCCTTCTCAGGGCAACGGATAACCCATATCCTTCCATTGAACGGATTGAACATTGAACCTTTCACAAAAGAGCAATTGAGAGTGCATAAGTCACAACCGCTGCATTTCTCAGCATTTATCAGAAGTATTTTTTGCAGGGTCATCACCACCTTTTATCATGGGCTTTGGCCTTTACAGTATAATCGGTAAATCCACTTTTGGCCACATGATTTGAGTAGGGGGCAGAGATTCATATTTTCCAACCTATTCGACAGTCTGTCAGACACTGCAAAAGAGTTCATAACGTTCATCCTTTGCTTTGGTAAGATAATCTAAAAATAACAAAGCTTCACTTAACACTTTGCCATCGAATCCTGCTTTATTTCTATTTCTCCACTGTATATATGTCTTGTGTTTTTATTTATGAATCACCTGGTATAGAGGTGTGGGGTATGTATGAACAATTTCCTAATCATCAGACTAAACTCCAATTCCAAAAAAGTTTTATATTGTACGGGGCATTCAACATTGTGATTTGATATGGTTAAGGTAGGATTTATAAAAATCGGGAATTTGGGAACATCTATTGTGGTCGACCTATTACTGGATGAAAGGGCAGACAGAGATATAGATGTCAGATCTGTCGGAACCGGCGCAAAGATGGGTACCGATGAAGCCCCCTACGCTGCAAAATTGATGGAGTGGGATCCCGATGTAGTAATTGTAATAAGTCCGAATGCATCGCTTCCGGGTCCTAAAGCAGCACGTGAACTTACAAAGGATAAACCTTGTATAGTTATATCTGATCTTCCAGCAAAAAAAGCAAAAGATGAGCTGGAAGAGGCTGGTTTTGGATATATAATCATGACAGGTGACCCGCTTATAGGAGCAAGAAGAGAGTTCTTGGATCCTGCCGAGATGGCATTATTTAACGCTGATGTAGTAAAGACACTCGCAATTACCGGTGCCCTGAGATTGGTACAGGAAGAAATCGACGGAATTGTAGCTCAAATCAAAGAAGGATCTGGGAAGGAATTAACACTTCCGAGGGTTGTCGCAACCGCTGTAAAAGTGGTAGAGCGGGCTGATTTCTCAAATCCGTATGCAAAAGCAAAGGCAATCGCTGCGTACAACCTTGCCGAAAAAGTTGCCGAGATGAATGTTCAGGCATGCTTTATTATGAAAGACAAGGAAAAGTATATACCAATGGCAGCGGCAGCCCATGAGGTAATGAGATCTGCGGCAAAATTGGCAGATGAGGCAAGAGAGATTGAGAAGAACTCAGACAGCGTTTCACGCAAACCACACGCAAAAGCCGGTGATATATTAAGCAAAGTGAACCTGTTGGATGTGCCAAATTAAAGATAAAGGATAATTGAAACCAAAACTATATGATCTATAAAAAGAGATGGTAAAGAGGGAAAAATGGCAAAACCGATACATGTTAAGTTCGATGTTCCAAATGAGTTAGAGAATAGTGCCCTGGAGGCACTTGAACTGGCAAGGGACACAGGAAAGATCAAAAAAGGTACAAACGAAGCGACAAAGAGTATTGAAAGGGACTTGGCCCAACTTGTACTGATTGGAGTAGATGTTGACCCCCCTGAGATAGTCGCGCATCTTCCTCTATTATGCGAAGAGAAAAATACGCCTTATATCTATATAGAGAAGCAGAAAGAGTTAGGTGGTGCATGTGGTTTGAATGTAGGTACCTCTGCTGTTGCTATAATTGATTCGGGTAAAAGTAAAAAGCTAGTAGACGAAATTTCACGAAAATTACAGGAATTAAGAGGTCAAAATGGATAGAGACGTTATTCCTGCAGAGATTATAGAAATTTTAGACAAAACAGGAATGCATGGTGAAGCAACTCAGATCAAATGTAGGGTACTTGATGGTTCCAACAAGGGAAGGATTATTACCCGTAATTGTATGGGCCCTATAAGAATTGGTGATATACTGATGTTACTGGAAACAGCTAGAGAAGCAAAGAAACTGACGTCACGGTGAAGAGATGGAAAATAAGATTTGTTCTTTTTGCGGTAGAATAATTGAGCTTGGAACCGGGAAAATGTTTGTGAAAAGAGATGGGGCGGTTTTTTATTTTTGTTCTTCCAAATGCGAGAAAAATTTGGCATTGGGTAGAGCCCCGAGAAATGTTGACTGGATACGAAAGAAGAGTAAGTGATAGTGATACAAGATGGAACGGACATTTGTGATGGTTAAGCCAGATGGCGTTCAGAGGGGTATGGTTGGTGAGATCATATCCAGAATAGAGCAGCGTGGATTGAAGATAGTTGGGTTAAAGGCTGTTTGGGTGGATGATAAGACCGCAATGGAACATTACAAGGAACACGCAAATAAACCTTTTTTTTCAGATCTTGTCAATTATATTAAGTCAGGGCCATCGATACCAATGGTGATTGAGGGAAGAGATGCAATTACAATTTTGAGAAAGATGGTCGGTGCAACAAACCCGGAAGAAGCACAAGTTGGGACAATTAGAGGTGATTTTTGTATAGATGTCGGACGAAACATAGTACACGCCTCGGATTCCCCAGAATCTGCAAAAATGGAAATTTCTATCTATTTTGATGAGTCCGAACTTATGGATTACACAAGAATAGATGAAAAATGGGTTTTTGAGTAACCCTCACTTTTTTCTTTTACTTTTCATTATTTCTATAACTCGGTTGAATGTATCAAGATCTATTATTGCTTCATGTTCGCCTTCTATTAGTTCACCTTTCCACTTTACTTTGCCTAAATATGTCTCACCTGTAAGAATTCGATATATGAGGGATCTTGGCAGGTTGAATATCCGAGATACGCTTAGTGTACTCTGCTCTTTGAGGTATGCCCAGTATATTCCCCGGATTATGCCAGCGTCCTCTTCGTTTACGACCAATTTTCCATTTTTATAATCATACCCAAAAGGTGCTTTGTACTGAACATGCCCGTCCCTTGCCTTTTTATCCATACCAAATATAACTCTCTCGCGTATTATGCTCCGCTCAAATTCTGCAAATGCCCCTATAATATGAAACATGAGCTGACCTACTGCAGTGGTTGTATCGATCTGCTCTGTAAGGCTCACAAAATCCACATTATATTCACTGAGCTCATCGATTGTTAAAATTATGTCCCTAAGTGATCTACTCAATCGGTCCAATTTATATACCAGTATAACGTTTATAAGCCCGACTTTACTGTCCGCAATCATTTTTTGAAGTTCTGGTCGATCTACTGTGCTACCACTTAAACCCGCATCAATATATTTTCTTACAATAGCCCACCCATTCAGTTTACAGTATTGCTCTAACTTTTCTACCTGCGCAGCCAGGCTTATACCGGTGGTAGCCTGTTCCTCGGTACTAACCCTTACGTAAATACCCACATTTTTTACAGTTTTTTGTTCCATTAGGTACACCTTTCGGAACAAAAATAGATAAAATTACCTATGTAGATGATGTGACGTTTCCGTCACATTTTTTGGAACTTTAACTTTTTAGGGGGTTTTACATTCCACTGTTATCGTTTTATTGAGATACAGGTGTTTTTGGGCTGAAGCACCGTATTTTTTAGATATAAATTAAAGTATATAATAAATTATATATATTATTCACGTAATGTTTTTTAAAAAAAAGTAAAAGTGAGAGTTAGGGGGGAGTATGTAGGTCATTACAAAACCAAAAAATGGCCAAAGGTAATAGTAAGAATTCCATCAGGTCAGTAGTTAAGGACCTGTACCCATATGAGATCACGTAAACATTTAAAAAAGAGCAAAGAAAATGAATTTGTAAAGCTAATGTATCTTGTGGTTGAGAGGGGCTAAACAGATAGGAAAAAATGAGTCTTATAGCAAGCTTTGATGCAAAAACAGGTATTTTAAAAAAGAGAGAACAGGTGTGGTTGAAAAGAGGTGTACCTTTTCATTGACGTTCTATCACAAAGTACACCCATTATTTCA
>DAOWMC010000196.1 GCA_030643285.1 Methanobacteriota archaeon
CTTATCCACGACGGGGGATTAAAATCAGGTAAAATTGTAAATGAAGCACGAGATCATGGCGTAAAATTGGTCGCAAGATTCAGCACGAATTTCGTTGTAAAACGTTTTGGTATAGAATTCAGAAAGGAAGATATATTTGCACTTGAAAAGCCAATTATTCTTCAAACTTCAGGGGTGGGTGAATGAGTTAAAAAGAAAAGATATGCATAACACTAAATTTAAATATTTATTTAGTATAAATTACCTACTGATGCCAGAAGATGAGGTAGTTAGTATACCAAAGCAGGAGATAGATCGGATGAATGTGGTGATTGAATCGCTTGAATTGGACTATGAGGCGCTGAAATCTGATTTTTCAGGGTATAAAAAGCGAGTTCGAATCGAGGCTGAAAAAAATGAGAAAAAAGTTCTAAATGAAATGGGAAAAAAAATACTTGTAGTTTTGGATGCACTTGATCATGACACCTACTTGGATTCCAGAACCTATGGTAACGATTCCTGTGAGTTAATACAAGCGATAAAAAACGATTTTAGAAATAACCTCGTAACAACCTACAGCCAATTGATTCAAGCAGTTGATTTAACACCAATAGGTCCCTCCAGTGGGGATAAATTTGATGGGTTTTATCATTCAGCCGCCCAAACGGTTGAAAATAAAAACGTACCTGATAAAACGATTATAAACCTGATAAAAAAGGGATACTCTTTAAACGATGAGGTTTTAAGACCTGCAGAGGTGGTTATATCTTCTTCATCTGTGTTATATGAGGCTAAAGATACACAAAAAAAACGTATCCTGAAACGAATTTTGAGAAATGTTTCAAACACCTTGGAATCTATAATCTTTAAGGAGCGATTTGAAGAATTAACCAAAAAGGAGGATAAACTCCGAGATGACGAGGGGTTGCTTTTGGCACGGGCAAGAGGGATGGAGGCACTTGAGGATAAAATAATCAGGGATATAGAGTTGCATAAAAAGAGAGAAGAAGAGCTTTTTCTGGGATTTGAAGAGCTGAAAATAGAAAGGGAAATTCTAAAAAAAGAAAAAATTGAACTTCTGGATAAAACAAAGAAAGTTGAGGAATTACTTTTAAAATACAGGGTTTACGAAATTTCGGGTATTGGTCGATAAGTAGTAGTGTAAAACCTCCCATGCGGTACATCGGTTAATTTGGGTATTTTGGATTTAAAAACTCATTTCACACGATAGATTCTCACATCATCATTTTCAAATACCTTTTCAAAGCCATCTACCTCATCACCATATATCATTTTTATTCCAACTGTATCTTTTTTTGCCAGGGTTCTATTTTCAACTTCCTTCATCCACTCTTTATTGGTAGTAAAATTGCCTTTGATATAATCTCCAGGATCCTTTCCGGAAGCTGTTACTATTGCTGAAAATTTCCATAGATCCCATGGATAATGCACAAAAATATAATCTGCGTTATATTTTCTTGCTATCTCTTGAGATTCTTCTTCGTTTTCATAAACAAAAAAGTTGGCAACATCTCTAACCTTATCTTCTGAGTCGTATTCTTCTATTGCTGTTGGTCGTGCAACCGTCCATTTTATATTTTCCGAGGCGTAGTTTATAACTGGCTCCTTGCCGGCTATTTTTGTCTCAAGTGCATAGTCCCACCATGATAAAACATTTGATGTATCAGTGGCTTTTAAAAATTGAATCGCATCGTATGTATCCTGTGAGATAGCATGCCCTGATGTAGATTCTTTTGAGTCGATGACATATGTGGAATCTTCTGACCATCCAAAAGAATATCTTTCATCTTCTACAGAGTAGAGCTTTATCTCGCCACCATCTCCGAACTCACCTATCAGCATGTTATCTTTTTGCTGATTCAGATAAACATAATATGCACCTATGCCTGTGGTAACCACCAAAATAATTAGAAGTACGATCAAAAGCGGTCTTATACCCTTGCCTGTTTTTCCTTCTTTTTGGTTTGGTCTAAATCGCAGTGTCAAAAGACTTGGTATAATAACAAAGGCAGAGAATGTGGTCAGGGTCAATATATCAAAGGAATAATTGATAAAAGGCCTACTAAAAAGCATTAAAAAACCCGATCCTCCTCTGATTCTTGCCAGGTACTGAGAAAGGTATACAAAAAACGTAATCACAAATGCTATATTAATCAATGATAGCATCCGATGGGAACTTTTAATTTTTCCAAGATCAAACGCTATTATCAGAGAAACCAATCCGATAACCAAGATTAGGCTCGATGCAACAAGATTAATGTTCATTATCCACCATGGAAAAATCAAGTGATTTGACAACACCTTCAAAGCCGTAAAAATAAGCCAGATAGCGACTACAAAATGAAGTCCAACCACCAAGGTTTGAAATCTACCACCATTTACCTCGTGTACAGTGTCAATATAATTGGAAAACTCAATATTTTTTGCTACATTCTTTACCATTTTTTGGTCCGGGCACCATCCAAGTAGCTTTTTAATTTCTTTTATTGTCATCATATTAATTCCTCCAACTTTTTAAAAAGTTCATCTGCCATGCCTGTGGGATTATCCGATCCACTCAGTTTAACGCCAACTTCCTCTGCATAATCCCATAGGAGCTCTATACAGTCTTTGTAACGGCAACACGAATCACAGTTGCCCTGGTGACGATACCATGTCTGAACACCCTGTTTTGAAGAAACAAATATTATGACATCAGTTTCTAATTGGGGCAGATGTCCAAATAGAATACCCCTCTCAAAATTCACCTTTTTAATTTCTATGTGATTTGCCCTTGCCATACCCATTAGAACCTTTGATATCTTCAAATCGATGCCCTGAAGCGCCTTTGATACAGCCTGACGGCTGATATTGAATTTTTTTGCGATTTCAACATTTGCCATGCCGCTCCTTCGCATTTTCCAGAATTCAAACTGTCTTTCGTTAATTGGTATAAACATACGTAAACTTATGTAGGTTTACATATAATAAAGTTTTTGGCCTATATTTCTTCAGGTGTCAATTCCGAATTTCTTAACGATTCAATTTTTGGCTTTGGAATACTACTTCGGGAAAAGTGGTGACCAGTTTAAGTTATATCCCTACAAATACAAAGAAACCCATCCACCCACAGCCCCATTTCTTCATATCAGCCCTGTGCACCTTCCACTATCCTCCTACCACCGTTACACCCAAGATCTATTCTATTCCAGATCTTAA
>DAOWMC010000009.1 GCA_030643285.1 Methanobacteriota archaeon
TACAACCTCACAATCACCCAAATCCCCGATCCGCTTAAGCAAATGGTTTGGAATTCCACTTATGTCATGGGTCAACCAGAACTCCCTATTTCTGGAAAGTACCCCCAACACATTTATCAAATCATTTACAAGCACCGCCTGAACATTTCCAATATTTGTCAAGGTGTAACCCTGTTCAGAGCTTCTTTCAATGATCCCTTCAGACCCCATATCTCCAATGGCATGAATAATTGTGGAAGATGAGAGGCTTAACTGCTCCCTCAACTGACTCAAGTCTTTAGGTCCCCCATTTAAGGTCATAAGCATCTTAATCCTTATCTCGGATCTTGAAATCAGCCTTAACCAGTTTGATGCTTTTTCATATGCGTCATAAAAACCCGGTTGCACATCTACCTTATTATATTGGTAAGATATATATAATTTATTTAAATTATCGACCCATAGCAATATTGGGGTATATTAATATGAATAACGATATATAGGTACTATTATTAAATTTTTGGATCGGAACATACGAAGAGAAATCGACATCATAAAGCTCAATTTTCAAACTTTTTTTTAACACTGTCAGGGGGTAAACCATTATTATCCCAGCCGCGCTTTTTATAATATATTGAAAGAAGTTTCTGAAAATCGTCTCTGTTTATTACTTTTCCTGCATTTGGGCCGGTGAGCGCAGGGCGGGCGTAAACCTTATATGGTAGCGTATCATCCTTTCGACTCGTGCCCAAACTTGTATTTATCAATCGAGTCAGGTCATAAATGTCCTTTGAACAATCCAGAAGCTCTTCAAGCGAAGCATTCCTTCCCGTTACATATCTATAGAAATTCTCGTAGTGACGTTCATTAAGTCCAAGTTCAATCCACGGAAGACGACAAACACCCAACATGTCAAAGAGTGGACGCAGTGTCTGGTGATATATCACTATATCTACCTTTTCCTCATCTGACCAGTTCTGTCCCTCTTCCATCTCTTTTGCAATAGTCCATGCGCGGGTGTGATGCGCGCCAATGTCCGAGGTGGCATATGAAAGACCCATCGATATTCCCGCTCGACTGTCATATGCCGATTGCTCAAGTCCCTTAACATGAAGAAGTATCTTTTCCATTTCAGGCCACTTTTCAATGATCCGCCTTGACCCATCCGAAAGTATATCTCCAATTCCCTGGCGGTTGGCAATCTTTGAAATGAGGTGGAGAATAGCATCTTCATCCCCCCATGATATCTCCTGGTTATCAATGTCAGAAAGTGAAAGTATTCCCAGTTCGTATCCTTCTATTACGGCCCCGATAAGATTACCTGTGGAAATAGTATCAATACCAAGCTCGTCACATAGGCTGTTAGCGGAAAGAATTGCTGCAAAATTGTCAACGCCAAGGTTTGAACCAAGCATTGCACACGACTCATATTCAGGCCCTTCAGTAACCGTGCCTGTATATTTGCCATTTTTAACAAGGCATATGTTTCCACAGCACATTGAACATGCAAAGCAGGCGCTGTCCCCTATTTTGTAATGGTCAACCATTTCTGTGCCGTTTATCTTAGCGTGCCTTGAAAATACGGTATCTCTGAAATTGTAGGTAGGTAAAATCCCTTTTTCATTCGCATATTCAATCACGTTCATCAATCCCTGCTGTTGCCAGAGCTTAAAATATTTATGCTCTTCCATGTATTTGTAGGCCTTATCAGCTTCTACCACCTGTTTTTTTATATCATAAACAGGAAGGTCCATATGACCTCGTACCACGACCGCTTTCAGGTTCTTTGAGCCCATGATGGCCCCTATACCGGTCCTTCCGGCATTGCGACTCCAGTCAGTATTCACACAGGCAAAACGGACAAGGTTCTCTCCCGCGATACCTATGGCAGCGACGTGTACGCAATGTGTACCAAGCCGCTCAAGTATAATTCCCTCGGCCTCAAGGCAGGTCTTTCCTTTCAGTTCGGGCATGGAAATAATCTCTGTTTCCTCATTGTCCATAAAAAGAATAGATAGTTCTTTTGCCCTGCCATCAATTGAGAGGACGTCGATTCCGGTCTGCCGGAGCTCAACCCCGAATGATCCCCCTGCAGATGAATCACCATACAGCCCTGTTGCAGGAGAGATGGCAGCAAAGGAGCACTTCCCCGATGATGGTAGGTACACTCCCGTGAGGGGGCCAGCCGCGATAACCAAAAGATTTTTCGGACCAAGTGGATCAATTTTAAATTTATGCTTTTTAAGATTATCCCACACAAGTTTTGCACCAAATCCTCTGCCACCTATATACTTTTCAATGAAAGCATCCGATAATTCAAGGCGTTTGGCACTTCGCTTTGTAAGGTTCACATGGAGGTGCTTTTTGAAATACCCGCTTTTAATTGTCATAACTCCTCCTTTCCGATTTCAGCATAATGGATAATCTTTTTCTCGCCTTTCTCATAGAACTCGATTTCCTTCATCTGTGTGTAGCTCAAGACATTGTTGAGGCGTTTGGATTCACCAAGTGCCGCCTCCGGTATCAATCTTAACGCTCCTTTTGGGCACTTTTTAACACACTCGGGGTCCCCTCCACACATGTCACACTGAATTGGGTGCTCACAATCCTCATGGGCGTATATAGCCCCAAATGGGCATGCCTCTATGCATTTGTAGCAAGAGATGCATGTATTTTTATCCAATTTCACCAAACCGTCGGACCGACACAATGCATCCACAGGACATACCTCTACACATGTTGGAACCTTACAGTGGCCGCAAACGACCGGCATTCTCATTACAGGATGGGGATAAGTAACTATCACCCTGATCGCCGCTTTTTTTGGGTTATTTACTCCGAAATGTTTTATAGAACAGACAATTTCGCAAATTTTACAACCCGAACATTGTTCGGGGATCACTGTAAGTTTCTTTGACATGGATAATTCTCCTGAATTGTTAAATCTATTGTTGCAAGCCTTAAATGTTTAGAAAGGAATAGTTTATTTTAGGCATGTATGCAGATTAACGCAGGGAAATATCACGGGATAAACAAAAATAGCATTTAAAAACCGTTATGTAAGATTGCCACCTAATTTTAAGATGTGCTAATATGAGCTCAGTTGTTGAAATTAATAACCTGCACAAAGCGTATGGTAAGACCCGTGCCCTAGTGGGAGTGAGCCTCGATATTGATTTTGGCATTTTCGGTCTTTTGGGGCCTAATGGAGCCGGAAAGACCACTTTGTTAAAGGTACTTTTGGGTTTGTTAAAACCCGATCTGGGTGATGTTAAATTATTTGGTTACGATTATTCATCTCAATCTCTGGCGATAAGAAATCGTATCGGATACCTTGGGGAGGATCAAAGATTTTACGAATATATGAAAGGGGATAAATATTTGGAATATATTGGACTTTTGAAAGGTTTGGGAAAAGAAGAGGTGCAATCACAAACAGAACACCTCCTAAAAGAGGTAAGCCTTTCAAAATCAAGGGATAAAAAGATTAAAGAATACTCACAGGGAATGAAGAGGCGGCTTGGCCTGGCACAGGCATTGATGGGAAACCCAAATATTATAATGCTCGATGAACCAACATCAAACCTGGACCCCCTCGGCAGACAGGATTTTCTAAACATAATCAAGGAGATTGGTAAAAACAAAACCACGATTATTTTATCCTCTAATGTCCTCGGGGAGGTTGAACTGGTCTGTGATACGCTTGCCTTACTAAATCAAGGAAAAGTAGCATACAAGGGCAAATGGTCAGATTTGAAACAAAGTTTTCCCGGCAAAAACCTGCAGGATATTTTCGTTGAAATAATTTCAGGTGAAAATGATGAATAGCATCTTATTGATCGCCAGAAAGGAGGTAAAAAGAAGATTTACCTCATCCTTAGTAATTGGGATTGTCTTTGGTACCGTTTCAGCTTTGATCGGAAGCATTTTCTGGAATAGCGTTCCAATGATCTCCTTTGCTATCAGCGTTTTAATCCTCAACTTTGCACTGTTTTTGTTGGGGGCCAACATAATCTCTGAAGAAAAATCAAAGGGCACATACTCCTTTCTTCTGACTCTACCCCTTAGAGATATAGAGATAATTTTGGGGAAATTGTTTGGTTTGATGCTTATAATGGCCCCTGCTATTTTTATAAACATCCTTGTTATTACATCTCTTTCATTTTGGCGCGGTGAGATGGCTTTCAATTATAACTATTTAACAGCACTTTGTCTCTATCTTTTATCTTCGGCGTCTCTTTTGATTCTTGCATCTTCACAATTTCAGCGCCTAACGTCAATCTTTCTAACTTTTATAAGTTACCAGATCATATTGACCATTCCCGGTGCTTATTGGCTTTGCAGGGCCACACCCTCACTAAACTCAGCTTTAATATTTCCAATAATCCTTATTACATTCTCCTTTTTCACACCGCTTGTATTTGGAATCAGCGAATTTTTATCATTAAAAATACCCCTCATGGCGCCCATGATACTTCAGACCGATGGTCTGGGGGCCATTCTCAGTATTTTCCAAAAACTGCCCAAAGACCCGGCTTTCACGCTCATTAACCTGTTTTCTCCACTCTGGAATTCATCCTTATTATTACTTGGGGGTTCTGACATTTTACAGACTCATTCTTTTGTCGGACCTATCTCAATATTTTCAATTATCTTCATGGTAGTTATAACGAATCTGCTGGCAAGTTACCAGCTGAGGCAGCGCACAATAAAAGTAATCCCCATCTTCTTATTAATTGCATTGATCCCTCTTGCTTTTGGATTTATCGTGTCCCTATGAAATTACTCCTCGGTATTTCTTTTTCGCACCCACTCAACTAATGGCATTAGAACGACCTTCCGTTCTTTTCCTTCATAAAAAATTATTATGAGACCTATTCATTCCAAACACGCTATTTCCATACCACTATCGTCAAAACATCTTCATCTTTTAATTTGTGGTCCAATCCAACCTTTTGCCCGGCGTGTTTTGCAGAAGCCCCCCATATCATTGCAAATCTAAAGTTCTTTTTGAAATCTCTATGAAGTTTTTTACAGGCATCTTCTACTGCAGTTCCTTCTTTAAGAATCAAAGGTTGATTGTAATCAGCTTTATTTCCGACAGGTTTCATATAAATCCGGGTGAGTTTAAGGTGGGAAAATATAGCCCCCCGGAGTTCATCCAATCCACTACCGTTTTTGGCAGATAAGGCTAATACGGTCAAACCTGTTTTCTCAATTTTTTTTACGGTTTCATCGAGTATTTCATTACTGACAAGGTCTTTTTTGTTTATAACGACCAGTGCTTCTACATACACCCTATTTTTTGAAAATGAATCGATCAAACGGTCCTCGGTTATGTCTTCACGTATCGTAATGTCTGCATTTATAACAAATTCGGAGGTGATTGATTTTACTACCCTTTCATCTAAATTTGTAAGTTTTACTGTTGAGTTTATTGTTATTCCACCACTACCCTTTCTTGTAACAACAACATCCGGTTTTTTTTGATTCAGCCGTAAACCCGCACCATACAATTCTTTTTCAATAACCTCAAGATTTTTTGGGCGCTGCGTATCTATTAGTAGAAGCAACAGGTCAACATTTCTAATAGCGGACAGAACCTCCCTTCCCCGGCCCTTGCCTTTTGAAGCCCCTGCAATAAGGCCCGGCATGTCTAATAACTGGATATCCGATCCTTTATATTTCATTATACCTGGAATTGTTTTCAATGTGGTGAAATCATATGCCCCTATTTTGCTTTTAGCCCCGGTTAATTGATTTAAAAGCGTGCTTTTACCTACACTTGGAAAACCTATCAGTCCAACTGTGGCATCACCCGACTTTTTTATAGAAAATCCTATACCTTTGGCACCCGATCTTTTTCTATTTTCAGATTCATCTCTAAGCCTTGCAAGCTTTGCCTTTAGTTTTCCGATATGATGCTCAGTGGCTTTATTCTTCTTAGTGTTGAAGATTTCATCCTCTATATCTTTGATCTGCTCTTCTAATCCAGAACCCATAGTGAACCCATAATTATTATCCAGCCTGAAGTTACATTTACATTATAAAATACTTGTCGAAAACATGTCAAAAGAGGCGGTCATAACATTATTTATATATCAAGCGTTGCAGCATGAATAATCCCGGGAAAATGGGGGCCAGTGACACTACAAACCTATAAAACCATCACTTATCGTATATTTATACCCTCGCTCCGTTAAAAATATCTGACGCTTTGCTGAAAAATCCTGGTCCTTTGTGTCTTTTGTTACGATAGAATAAAAATGGGCCACAGAACCATTTTTTTTTGGTCTCAGTATCCGGCCAAGGCGCTGGGCTTCCTCCTGCCTTGAACCAAAGGTCCCCGATACCTGTATGGCAACATTAGCATCGGGAAGGTCAATCGCAAAGTTAGCAACCTTTGAAACAACCAGAAGATCCAACTCCCCGGTCCTAAACCGGTCATACAATCTCTGACGCTCTTTATTTTGTGTCTTTCCACATATCATTGGTGCAGAAAGCATCTCTGAGATTTTGCTCAACTGATCCACATACATACCTATAACCAGTATCTTATCTGACCTTTTACGATGGTAATCAATGATTTGCTGCACAATTTCGAATTTACGTGGATTTTCGGCTGCTATCCTGTATTTACGCTTATCAGTTGCCATTGCATACTTTAACCTCTGATTCTCTGGCATGGGAATCCTTATCTCATTACATATCGCCTCTGCTATCCAACCCTGTCTCTCAAGCTCTTTCCACGGTGCATCATATGTTTTTGGGCCTATCAAAGAAAATACATCCCTTTCTTTTCCGTCCTCTCTTACGAGTGTAGCTGTCAGGCCCAACCTCCTTTTTGACTGAATTCCGGCGGTTATTTTAAAAACAGGTGCAGGTAACAGGTGAACCTCATCGTATATAATCAACCCCCAATTCTTTTTACTAAAAAGACCAAGGTGTTCAAAAGAATCAGTTTTTCTGTTTCTGTGAGAAAGTATCTGGTATGTAGCTATGGTTATTGGTTTTATCTCTTTTATATCACCCGAATACTCACCTATATCTTTTCTTGAAATTGTTGTTTTGTCCGCCAGTTCATCAATCCACTGCCTTGCAGCCACTATGTTCGGGCATATTATAAGTGTGCTGTACTTCAAATTGGTAATTATACCCATCCCGATAACCGTTTTTCCCGCACCACAGGGCAAAACAATTACACCATTTCCCCCGTATATACTTCCACCCGCGTAAAACGCAGAAATAGCATCCTTTTGATATTTACGTAGCGAAAAAGTTATGTTTTTTTTTGTAACGTCGAGCAGGTCTATTGGTAAGAGATCGCCCTCGGTATAACCCGCCAGATCTTCCACAGGAAAACCAAGTTCGGTCAGGGCCTGTTTTATATGCCCCCTGTTTTCATTCTTTACCCCAAGTGTGAGTTTATCTATCTGTTTTAGAAGGTACTGCTTTATCGATTTGTTATTCCATACCTCTGCTATAAGGACAGAATCCTCGCTATAAAGCAAAAGTAATTTTCCACTCTTTTTTAATTTTAGCCGACCGTACCTTGAAACATAGTCGTGGATATCTGTGAGGACGTTTTTTGGTACTTCGTATTTACTGTATCGATTCAGAGCATCACATATTGATTGTGCATCCATTCCCGAAGCTGCTGCATTCCACAGAGACAGATTTGTGATCCGGTATGTGTGAATGTGCTCGGGACTCTTTACAATTTCGGCAAATCCACCAATGGCATCACGTGCCTCCTCGTACAGCGGGTTATCTACCTCTAACAGGATCGATTTATCACTCTGAATTATGAGTGGATTTTCTAATGAGGAGGAAACCTGCGTCACATTGAACAACCCCTTGTTAATAAACGTATTTGTATCAATAAGTGTATATATATTACATAAACAAAGCTTAAATGTTATACCCCAATCTTTTTCAAAAATTTAAAAATCAAAAGATAGATATTGATTTATTGTTATATAATCTTTGTCGGAGGTTAAAATTACGAATAATCAGGATAAAAAGGAACTGATAAAAATTACAATAAACGGTGCCGCAACAAATGTGGAAAAAGGTACTAGCTTAAGTGATTTGTTAAAGCAAATTGAACCTGTCGATCCATCTGAAAAAAAATATTTAGTCGTTAGCAGCAAAAAAGCAAAAAATTTTGTAGAAGGCTACACACTTAACACGAACCTTGGTAGAATCTTGGTTGATCTGGATAAGGATCTGGATAATTTTAAGATAGAGGATGTAAAATTATCCTGGACAACCGCAGATAAGGTTGTATTTGGTCCAATCTCTTTAGAAGGCTATGATGAGAAATCATTAGTATCAAAAGAGGTAAAAAGAAATGCGAACGATATATTCTTATTGCACGGAGAGTCTGAGTCGTATCTTGGCTTTTCTATCACCAATCACAAAGACACTTCTTTAATTCCGGAGGGGGCAGAAAATGATACAATAGGGAAGGTAACAGCAGGAGCAACGCTTCTGAGAAAATTCGGAAAAGATGACTTTATAAAAGATGTGGAAGTGAAATACGAAACAAAGTCCTCTATTGAGAAATTGAAATTGGACACAACACTAATGGAAGGAATGGAGCTCTACTCCCACGTCAACATCGAACTTGATCGATTGTCCCCTGATTCTGTCGAGGCGTTTCTAACTTATATGGATGGGTGTGACAGTATCCTGACAATTGAAGACACCACAAATGCGTATGTCCGAATTGAAAACCCGCTCCCTTTTAAAATTCCGGTAGAAAACAATCGACCACAAAGAAAGAGTGGTTATGTATTTGTAAGAAATAGTGGTTTCAGGAAAAATTCAATCTACATCTATAGATCTGACTTCATGAGGCTGGTTCACCAAAACAACATTGGTAAGATAACAAACGGGCTGGATTTGATAAAAGTTGCAAGAACCGGTGAAAACGTACTCATACGCACAGACCCTCAAAGAATATTTGTTGTAGGGATGACACAGTCCAAAGCCCAGGAGGTATTGGGTGAGCTGGGTATCACACAGGAAAGAAGCGGAGATATAGAGGCCGATTCAGTAATCGTTTCTCAGTCTCCTTCGATTACAATGGGGATAACTGATAAAATTGTCACCACGGCGATACCTTGCAAAGATCTTATACATATAAAATTTTTCGAAAATGAGGCTCCACTATCAACCAATTATATTAAGGATGTAAGTGGATTTTTCAGAAATAACCCCATCGGTAAGCTCAATATTGTTGCCTCATCAGAGTCATTGGTTATGTTGGATACAAATGATAAAAAGATTGGGATTGTTCATGAAAACGTCCCTGAACATGGGGATATCGGATATCTTGGCATAACAAATATGAGTAGGCCATGGTACGGGATGATCGGAATAAGATTCCTGCCAGATGACGAGTATGGCCCCACGGGTGAATTGCTACAATCAACAAATATCGTTGGGAAGGTAGTAAAAGGATTTAACAAACTTAGTAGTTTGGAATCAACTCTTTACTTTACGGAGGTTTTATGAATATCTATGTCGAGTCCCCCGAAGAGCTTGGATCGCTATCGATTAAGATGCTAATAAAAGATGCTGCTTCAGATTTGAATTTAACAAGGTTGGTTAATGAGGTACGGGTTCATATGACGCTGGATCCTTTTTTATTTTATATGTCGGTGACCAAAAACCCTGCTCCCCCTTCAGTGGATATTGATGATTTTTTGACGATAACCGATGAGGATGATGATGTATTGAAAATGGAGATAACAGATGAGATGTATGCACCGTATCTTTTACAGCTTCTATGGGATCGATTCGGCGAGGATAATGTTAATCAGATCCGGCGTAATATTTTAGAGATAAAGGCAAAAAAAGACGAGGTAATGTCGCTTCCTGTTTATGAGCTGAAAGAGAGGGAAGTTGATGGAATCGTCTTTGACCTTATCCACAGGATTACCCCTGTTGGCCTTAGAATTATTCATAAAATGCCAGGGGATATGGCATATCTGGCATCAGAGGACACGATAACAGAGGAAAGTATAAAAATGATCGAGGATGCTATATCAAGACCCCCCAGGGAATTGACGATTACAGAAGAAGAATTTATGCCAAGGACCTCAAAGGAGAAAAAATAATGTATGAAAATTATATGTTTGACGGTGGTTCATACAAGCTTCAGGGATTTATTGAACTTATCGAGGATGTAGGTGGCTACATAATAACAAGGAGAATTCATGCTCAGGATGCCAAGATAACATTTGCAATCCCAACAGAAGATCTTATATATGTAAAAGAATGCGCAAAGGAGATCCAGGGGGAGATAAAAGACGCCCCCCTTCTTGGGACTGAGATTGCTGTAGTCACCCCAACGCTTTCACGTCATCATCTCCCCCACCATCTATGTGATATCGCCGAGTATCTGAGACGGCAGGGTGCTCAGACAGATATGATAGGCCTTGCAAGGGGTGTTGGAAGAAGGGTAGCTCAGCTCAACGAGAGGGAAAAAAGGATGATAGAAGAACACGATGCCGCTGTTATTTGCCTTGGTAATTTTAAAAGATGTATTGAAGATAAGGTGAAAATCTTTACGGATCTTGGTGTGCCATTGGTTATTACGGGATTGCCAAAGATTCAAAGCCCCGATTTTATTTACATTGAAAAACTTGGAAGAGTGCCATATAAATTTAAACGAACAGGTGAAATCAACCTTTTGGGAGAAGTTGCTGCGGGAGTCGAAAAAGCCATAAAGCGGGTTAGAGAAGACATAAGTGTTAACCCCCCGGTAGTACCTCCTTTCATCGTAAAAGATGAGATAATAAATCAGGTTGAAGATGTAAGCTACGGACTGGCTCCGGGTGTGCTAACGCTTCGGACAAATGGTGTAAGAGTTAAGCTGCCTTACAAGATCTATGCAGATGATGTGGCTAATGTTGAAATTGCCGAGTATAAACTAAAAGAAATAAGTACGATCAAAGAATCGGCTAATAGGGGTAGGATCCTGGTTGATTTGCTTCCGGAGTCTTTAGTTGAGGTTTGAGGTTTTTAGAGGCTTAATTCAGCTTTATCTCGCCGGCACTTGTGATAGTAATCTCAAGGTCATGCGTCAAAACCCTATTTTTGATTATATCCTTTTTTTCCCCATTAATCTTTGTGATTGTATCAACCGAGTTCGATCTCACCTTTATACCTTTTGTATCAGCTTCCGAAAACAGGAGTTTTGGGATAACCAATATATCCACTCCTTTTTTTATCCTGATGGTGATCGGAGCTTTAATTTTTTCCCATTCTTTCAATGTCTGCCTGGACCGTTCAATATTGGTTCTTGCCCTTTTTTCAACAATACTGATATTTTCTCTTGTTGTCCCAAGCCTTTCTGATACTTTTTTTTGAGTTAGGCCAAGCTCCCTCAACTTTAAAACTTCCGTCTGTTGATCCGTCAAAAATGGCTTAGTCATATAATTAGTAAATGCATTCACTTACAATTAATGTTATGGCAAATCTCATGTTTCACGGGTAAAATTATAGGTATGGCAAGATTACAAAGCAGCAGGACCTCTCATCGGCCCTTTTGAAAAGACCAACATACAAAAGAGACAATGGCGGCCCAGGATATGCAACATCGCCAATAGAATCTAATAAATAGGATTAACCACAACTGGATAAATGTGCAGGCAGAACTTCACAATGCATATAAAAAAGCATCGTACCAGTTAAGATCACTCGCAAGATCCGAGAGGAAGATAAAGATATTGATGACCTTGAATGAAGGGCCCAAAGACCTGTGCCAGTTAAGGGATCTTCTTTTCATTACCTCATCCTCAATTATCCACACTATGAGGGATATGGAGGCTGAAGGCCTCATTGTGATAGGGGCTAAAGAATGTTATGCCTTGACAAATGTAGGGAAAATCCTGGCCATTGTGCTAAATGATCTTGTTAAAGCAATGGGTGTATTTTCAAAAGACATAGAGTTCTGGCTGGCTCATGACATAGGTGGAATCCCGGATCCATTGCTTAAGAGGATTGGAAACCTGATTGATTTTACTTTTTTGGGGAAAAGTAAAGCAAACGTTTTAAAGACTCACCTAAATGTTCTTCAATTACTCACGAAAGCCAAAAAGCTAAAATGCGTCGCCCCCATCTTTTATCCGGATTATCCGGATCTGATTGAAAAGCTGATAAAGGAGAAATCCGATGTACAGATTGTTGTTACCGATGATGTGTTAAACATGATGTTTTATGGGATGTACCATCGTCTGTCAAAAGACATCTTATTCAAACAAAACTTCAAATTATGGGTGATAAAAGAAGATATAAAAGAAGCTTTTGCAGTCACAGATACGGCATTTGCGTTTGGACTGTTTAGAGATGACGGAACCTATGATACCTCTACCGGTTTGGTTTCTTATACCGATGAGGCCCTCAACTGGGGAAAAAATCTATTCAGATACTATCGCAATCAGGCAATGATAATTAAACCGGAAGATGTTTGACCTATTCCTTGACCCCCTCAACACAAAAAAAATAAGGGGAATAAAAAAAACTTCCCCATTTTCATTCTACCCTTAAAAAACCTTTTTACAACGCCTGTGCAAGTATCTCAGTTATGTCCATAAACTTGAGATCAGACCCTGATTCTTTTATACAATCGATCAGGTTCTGTGCACAGAATGGACATGCCGATACAAGTATATCTGCACCAGTATCTTCAGCCTGTTTTACCCTGTGTATACCAGTCTCACTTGCTACATCCGGAAGCGCTGTTCTCATTCCAGCTCCGGCTCCACAACACCAGGAATTGTTCCTGTTCTGTATCATCTCATGGACAGATACACCAGGTACTGCTCTGAGAATCCTTCTTGGAGCATCGAACACATTACAGTATCTTCCTATATGGCATGGATCGTGGTATGTCACATTGAGTGGAACTTCCTTTGTGAACGTAAGCTTCTTGTCTTTTATGAGCTGGGCTATGAACTCTGTCACATGTAAAACTTCAATACCTTCCATGTCCGCTACTTCAGGATATTCCTTCTTAAATGTACTGTAGCATCCTGCACATGAAGTCACAACGGTCTTAACACCTGACTTTTTGAACATCTCCACGTTCTCCAGTGCATAAGCCTTGAACTGGTCACGGTCACCCACCCTGAGTGA
>DAOWMC010000224.1 GCA_030643285.1 Methanobacteriota archaeon
CAACACCTTTTGAAGTACCCCTTCCAAGATGCTCTATTCCCGCTTCCATATCCAATATAACCAGCTTTTCTTTAAACAGAACATGCCTTAAAACCGCACCTAAAAACGAATTTTGGGAGCAGGCACATCCACTCCCACCCTTCTCGATCGTGCCCATAACAAGCATCTTGACCCCGTCGGGGCCAACTACACCATAATTATTAACTATATCATCAACCTTGGGATTCAGCTTGATTATTCCTTCTGAAATCTCGCCACGTTCTTTTATCAAATCTTTAAATTCCGACAGCGGTTTTGGGTTCTCTTTAATCCCGATTACCGAAGCCAGATTCATATCCGGATCGGCATCTATTGCTATAACGTCAGCGCCATCTTTTGCGAACATGCGAACAAGGGTACCCGCCAGTGTGGTCTTTCCCACTCCGCCTTTACCAGTTACTGCTATCTTTATGGTCATTCCCCCGTCAGATTATTGAAAGCAACACTGATAAAATTACCGTTATGTACACCGCGTTGAAACTACCAACTCCACCCATATTGAAGAATGCACTACCCTCATTATCTTCAATGGTTAGAAGCCTTGTGAACGTACCAAGTAGGATCCCAAAGACCCCCACAATAAATACAACAGGCGCGGCATTTTCCAATAAAATTAAACCTATGGAAGCTGCAAGAAGACTGACATAGCCTGGCACCACAACACCTATGCCATTTTTAATATCTGAAAGCAAATGCGTTACGATTACCATTATAAGAAGCATTATCAAAATTTCTAACTTCGGATTTATAGACAGCAGGTAAATCGCCATTGCCAGAGGTAAGATAAATCCCCCGACATTTAAGGTGATCTTTGAATTATAAACGATCTCTTTCGATTGAAGCTCCTCGGACAGGGGCACAGTGTATATTTTCTCTAAAAGTTCTACTTCCTTCCATGTGTAATCGGGTTTTTTGGTTCTGATACTGTAGACCGGAATTTCTATGACACTTAAAAGGAGCATTGCTGCAATCATGATAAATAATGCCATAGGACTCATGCCAAAAGAATCTCCTACCGCACCTGTATAACATAAAATAAAAATTGAATTCAATACAAATATGAAAAACAGAAAAGTCTTTAGATCCGGTTTATTTAAAACACCTCTCATTCAAACCCCCCTAATTAGTTCACCTCTTATTAGTTTACCTATTTATGCCCAACCTACTTATAGTCTTTTCTGTGAAAGAGGATTAGATATATGAGACGTGATTTACGTCTCATTTAGATAGCTCGTCTAAAAGCTCTTTAGCTCGATCTATCCTTATCGCACGTTCCTTAACCATTTGTTCTGATATTTTATCGATCAGATCTCCTGTGGCCCCTGCAGAAATTGCAATGTTTTTGGCATGCAGGTTCATATGGCCCCTTTGTATTCCCTCCGTGGCAAGTGCCCGAAGTGCAGCAAAGTTCTGTGCAAGGCCTACAGCAGCCATAATCTCCCCAAGTTCTGTTGCGGATTTAACACAAAGTATCTTGACCGCGGCTTTTGCGGTGGGGTGTGTCTTTGTCGCTCCACCTACAAGTCCTGCAGCTATTGGAACCTCGATCGTTCCGGAAAGATCTCCATCGCTGTTTTTCTCCCATATCGTGACTGGTTTATATACGCCGGATCTACAGGCATATGAGTGGACACCCGATTCGACTGCTCTTGTATCATTTCCGGTAGCAAGTACAACCGCCGTTATCCCATTCATCACACCTTTGTTATGAGTCGATGCCCTGTACACATCCGCATCGGCGAAGTGATACGCCCGTACGATCGAATCAACGACTTCTTCTCCACCTATCACTTCTTTGGAAAAAACCGCCCTGGCTCGCATCAATCGTTTATCTGCAAAGTTTGATATTATCCTAAGGATGGCTTTGCCACCCGTTATCTCTTCGATCAATGGTGATACGGCTTCAGCCATCGTATTGACCGTATTTGCACCCATTGCATCTTTACAATCAACGATAAGATGGATAATTACCATGGCCCCGGATTTACTTTCCACAACCCTGATCTCAACATCAATTGCACCGCCGCCAACTTTGACAAGGAACGGATCCTGTTTGTTTGCAAGCTCAATTATTTCATCTTTTTTTTCAAATATACCGAATCTTGCCGAAAACGGGTCTACTACATCAACCAACTGGATCTGCCCTATCATAATCGGTCCTGTGCTTGATGTGGTAAAGCCACCCTTGTCACGTGCCATCTTCGCAGCATTTCCTGCCGCTGCAATTACGGAAGGCTCTTCGATTGCCATCGGTATCAGGTAATCTTTTCCATTTATAAGAAAGTTTGTAGCGACCCCAAGTGGCACATCGATTGTTCCAATAACATTTTCGACCATACGATCTGCCTGTTCAATCCCAAGTCGCCCGCCAATATCATTCACCTCTTCGTCTGTAAGATCTGAAAAATCTTTAACAAGGTTCATTCGCTCTTTAACACTCAGTTTAAAAAAACCCGAAATTCTCGATGTCTTGGTCATGGTAAAACCCCTACATGATAAATCATTTACTTTATATCCCAAGCTACAAATTCTCCAAAGTATAAAACTTTATCGCTGTGTTGTGTTATCTTGCCGGATCAACTACCCTATATGCGGCTTTATACGGTTATAATTGAAAGATTAAAAATACGCATTCAGTGCCATGATAGTAGCTGCCGTAACTATACCGCTG
>DAOWMC010000109.1 GCA_030643285.1 Methanobacteriota archaeon
GCAAATTTGAGGACACAGATGGAAGGTGTGGATGCAATGCTTTCGCTGGCCTGTGGAGTCGGAGTTCAAACATTAAATACGATGTATCCTGAATTACAGACTTTCCCTGCCCAGAATACAACGTTTATGGGGCACGAGGAAACAAGAGACGGGAATGCCTATGAGATGTGCCTTGGATGTGGGGAATGTATTTTGGCTGAAACGGGAGGCGTTTGTCCAATAACAAGATGTGCGAAAAGCCTCTTGAATGGCCCCTGTGGAGGTTGTATCGAGGGTAAATGCGAAGTTGAGGCAAAGATGGAGGATGGCAAAACCGTGAAAAACGATTGTGCTTGGTATCTTATATATCACAGGTTAAAGGAACTGGATCAGCTTGATCTGTTCAGAAAGTACAGGCCACCAAGAGATAATGGTAATCTACATCCGCGAGTGAATATCATGTTGGAGAGGTATTAAGGAGGGTATGACAATGGAAGCATTTTCAAATTTAATGAAAGGGATAAAATCAGGAACTTTTGTTTATTCAGGAGAGCTCGAACCACATAATGTGTGTACTGAGGTAGCAAGTGTTATAGAGTGGGCAAAGACACTTAAAAGCATAGGAAGGATCGTGTCTGCAAATGTTACGGATAACCCCCAGAGTTTCACTGCAATGAGCAGCCTCGCTGCAAGCTACATTGTTCAGGAAGCATCGGGACTCGAATTGGTTTACCAGTTAAGAACCGCTGACCGAAACAGGATGGCCCTTACATCGGATATACTCGGTGCAGCGGCACTTGGACTTAAGAATATCCTGGCGCTTACCGGCGATCACACAACGATGGGTAATACTCCACACTGTATGCCTGTATTTGATCTCGATTCTGCACATCTGGTCGATCTTATACACAAAATGGTCTATGAGGGAACAGATCTGGCAGGAAATGAAATTACCGGTCCGAGGGTAGAGATAAATGTCGGTGTAGCAGGAAATCCGAATCAAGAGCCTCTTGAGATTGAGATTTTGAAGATGGAGAGAAAGGCAGAAGTTGGCACCGAGTTCATCCAGACCCAGGTGGTCTTTGATCTTGATGTGGCACTAAACTATCTCGATGCGCTCGAGCACATTAAAGTCCCGACGCTTATTGGTATATTCCCGCCGAGGTCATACGGTCAGGCAAGCTTCTTCGATAAGTACGTTTCGGGTGTCACCGTTCCGGAAGATTTTTTGAAGACATTCGAGAATTTCAAAAAGATTGAGGATAAAGAAAAGAGAAAGGAGAAAATAAAGGAATTTAACATCGACTACTTTGTCAACTTTATAAAGGAGATAAAGAAGAAGAAAGCCTGTGCAGGTTGCCACATAATGGCCGTAGGTTATCCTGATGTTATTGAGCCGATCATAGAAGGAGCAGAAAAATGAGCGAGAGCGATGAGCCAACTGGTGCAGCTTTAGTTATCGGTGGTGGAATCGCAGGTATTCAGGCTTCACTTGATTTAGTGGATCAGGGCTTTAAAGTTTATCTCGTAGAAAAGACACCAAGTGTTGGTGGCAGGATGGGTCAGCTTGATAAGACCTTTCCTACACTGGACTGTTCGATGTGTATTTTATCTCCAAAGATGGTCGAGGTCGGAAGGCATCCCAACGTAGAGCTTTTAACACTATCTGAAGTTGTTGGGTTGGAGGGAAAAGCAGGGAACTTCAAAGTGAAGGTTCATAAAAGTCCAAGATACATTGATGAGAGCAAATGTACAGGTTGTGGACTCTGCGCTGAAGCATGCCCAGTTTCAATTTTAAATAAATTTGAGGTGGATATAGGCGTCAGAAAGAGTGCTTATGTCCCATTTCTTCAGGCAGTACCTCTGAAATATACACTTGAACGAGAACGGTGTATTAAGTGTGGCCTGTGTGAAGTGATCTGTGAGGCCGATGCGGTTGACTTTGATCAAAAGCCAGAGGATATAGAACTTGAAGTCGGTGCAATTATAGTTAGCACAGGATACGACCTCGTGGATGTCAATGACATGAAGGAGTTTGGTTACGACTACGACAATGTGATCACCGCCTTAGAGTATGAGAGGCTCATGTGTGCATCCGGTCCGACAGCGGGGAATCTTATTCGCCTCTCCGAGGGCAAACATGCAAAGAAGGTCGCATTCTTACAGTGTGTCGGCTCAAGAGATTGCAGGACAAAATCCTACTGTTCTGCCGTTTGCTGTACATACGCAACAAAAGAGGCTGTGATATCAAAAGAACACAACCCCGACATGGAGTGCAATATCTTTTACATGGATATGAGGACGTATGGTAAGGGCTTTGAGGAGTTCTATGTACGAGCGAGAGAGGATTACGGCGTTAATTTCTATAAATCAAGAATCGCTGATGTTTCCGAAGATGATGATAAAAGCATTCTTTTAAGGTATGATGACATAGGGTCTGGAGAGCTAAAAGAGGATAAATACGATCTTGTTGTGCTCTGTAATGGACTTAAACCAAGTGATTCTGCCATAGAACTTTCAAAGTTGCTCGGTGTCGAAACTACCGAAAATGGTTTTATTCTTACAAAAACGGAAGAACCGGTTAAATCAACAAAAGAAGGTATCTTTGTCTGTGGTGTTTCAGGAGGTCCGATGGACATTCCCGAAAGCGTTGCTCAGGCGTCAGGTGCTGCGGCAAAGGTCGGCGAGATGCTATCCACCTCAAGAAATACCTTGACAAAAGAAATTGAGTACCCCCCGGAGGTCGATGTTTTTGGAGAAGAACCGCGGATAGGTGCTTTTATCTGCCACTGTGGTATAAATATTGGAGGTATTGTAGATGTCCCGGCGGTTACGGAGTATGTTAAGACCCTGCCAAATGTCGTTTATACGGAAAGGAACATGTACACCTGTTCCGAAGATACTCAGGACCTAATCAAAAAGGCGATACAGGAGAATAATCTGAACCGGATAGTCATTGCATCCTGTACACCAAGAACGCATGAACCATTGTTCAGAAACACATGCAGAGATGCAGGTCTGAATCAGTATCTGTTTGAGATGGCAAATATAAGGGAGCACTGTTCATGGATTCACATGCATGAGCCAGAACGTGCAACAAAAAAGGCAAAGGAAATCGTTAAAGGTGTGATAGCAAAGGCAGCACTTTTGGAGCCTTTGGATGAGCTGGAGGTCGACATAAATCCTGAGGCAATGGTCATAGGGGGAGGTGTGTCCGGGTTAACTGCTTCATTAGACATTGCAAATCAGGGATTTAAGGTTCATTTGGTTGAGAAAGCTGAAGAACTTGGTGGCCTTGTCAAACAACTTTACAGGCTAAACGACGGACAGGATGCCAAAAAAATCGTAGATGAACTTATAGCCACGGTTGAGTCAAACAAGAATATAACTGTTCATAAATCAACCGGGCTCAAGAATGTCAAGGGATTTGTGGGCAACTTTGACGTAATTCTATCTGGAGATGAAGGTGAAAGTAAACTCAATGTTGGTGCAATTGTTACCGCAATTGGGGCAAATGAGCTGAAACCGAATAAGTACCGCTACGGTGAGATTGACAACGTTATAACGCTCCTTGAGCTTGAACAGAAGCTCAAAAATGGATATGAACCTCCTGAAAACATCTCAGTTTTCCTCTGTGTAGGTTGCAGGGATGAAAATAGACCTTACTGTGCCAGATACTGCTGTAACAGTGCGATGAAAAATATCCTGATACTGAAAGAGGAGAATCCGGAGGCAAATATCACGGTCTTCCATCATGATATAAGGACCTATGGTGAGTATGAGAAGTATTATACGCAAGCCATAGAGAAGGGAGTTCTCTTTGTGAGGTATGATGAAGAACCATCTGTGACATCAGAGGATGGAAGAATCAGCATAGCGTTTTTAGATACAAACTCAGGCACAAAAGTTAAACAGGACTCTGATCTTCTGGTTCTGGTCGCACCTTTAATACCCCAGGATGATGCTCCTGCAATATCAAAAATGCTCAAAGTACCAATCAACGACAATGGATTCTTCCTCGAGGCCCATGTCAAACTCAGACCTGTTGACTTTGCAAACGATGGTATATTTTTATGCGGAACATGCCACTCTCCAAAGAATATGAGCGAGAGCATTTCGCAGGCAAGTGGTGCAGCATCTCGAGCATGTATGCTTTTATGTAAAGATAAGATAAAAGCAGAGGGTAGCATATCACACATTAAGGGAGATCTCTGTATAAGCTGTGAGAGATGTTACTCGATCTGTCCGTACGAAGCAATCGAGATGACACCGTTTAACAAAGCAAAGGTTATCGATGTCGTCTGTAAGGGCTGTGGTACATGTGTTGGGGTATGTCCCGCTGAAGCAATTGATCTTGGGCATTACAGGGAAAAGGAACTTATTGCACAGATAAAAGCACTGGTTGGGGAGTGATAAAAAATGACAGAATCGGAATTTGATCCTAATATTATTGCGTTTTGCTGTAACTGGTGTTCGTACGGTGCAGCCGATTTAGCAGGTGTTAGCAGGATGCAGTGCCCAACCAATGTTCGTGTAATCAGGGTTCCATGCTCTGGTAGGGTAACCATCAAACAGATATTAACTGCACTTGAAGCAGGTGCCGATGGCGTTTTGGTTACGGGGTGCCTGGAAGAGCAATGTCACTATCTGGTTGGAAACCTGTACGAACGTGATAGAATTGCAAAACTTAAGAAGGATCTTGAGGCAATTGGCCTTGGTGGACGGGTTGAGATGTACTTCATGTCTGCTGCAATGGCAAATGAATATATCAGGGTCGTAAAAGAGTTTACGGAGCACATACGAAAGTTAGGGCCTAGCCCGCTTTCAAAATAAACGATGGAGGAGTTAGATATGGAAGCTATGGAAAAATTCGCACCTTTGTTGAA
>DAOWMC010000108.1 GCA_030643285.1 Methanobacteriota archaeon
AAACAACCAAAATTGCGGTTTACGGCACGCTTATAGATACTCAAACCAAGTATAGTTTACCAGCCTTAACACAAAATCGGATTAAGGCAAATCTGATACTTGTAAAAACAAGGACGGATGGTAAATAAAAAAGAGGGGATAAAAAATGTATGCACAAGAAATTATGAAAAATATATTAGAAGGGTTAACAACACTTTTTAACGCTGTTCCAACGGCCATAAACACAGTTGGGCAGGCAAACTATCCGGCAGAAAAAGCAGGAAATGCGATAGGGGGGGTTGTTTCTGCAATGGTGGGTCTACTTGGTCCATTGGTAAATTCAGTAATAAACATTGTTCCAAGCATGCTTGACATGGGTGACCGTCTGACTGACCTGACAATGTATAATCCTGCTGTCAATTCCGCATATCACACGGTTAACGTTTCTGGAAATCTGCCCTTGATCGTGGGAGACGGACCCGGTAGTTATGGTATGACATACCTTTTGAGAGGGATGATAAGTGTCGGAGTGGATGGCACATCATACTCTGGAGATCCGACCGTATCGGTGAACATGATAACCTCGCTATACACGATGATTGCAAAGATACTCAGCGTAATGGGCGAGCTAATGATGACCGATTTACCAAACATGTTTCCCTGGGGATAAAAAAAACTATTAGACAAAATGGATACCCTGGGTGGGAAGGGGCATCCCTTCTCCCTTTCCAGTTGTTTTTTTTTTGAATTATTTTATTTGTACAGCTGATGTGAAAGACCACGGTTTCCATAGCAAGCTTTGATACAAAACCGTTTTTTAAAGTAATGGGGATCCCTTTGATAATTGTTGCAATTCATTTTTATGATTAAGATCTGCATAAGAAGAAATGAAGGGACAAAATGATTACAATAATGCCAGACAAACGGCTCGTAGATGCCTCGGATTTCAGGGATGAAACTGTATCGAACCGTCATGGATCGCAGTTGCAACCAGGGCTCCATCAAACCCTATCTCTTTTAGTATTCTTATATCCTCCAAATTTTTTATTCCGCCACCAAGTATAAGTTTATGTTTTGAAATTTTTGAAACATTCAAGAGGAATTCTCTGTCTATTCCCACTTTGGTGCCAACTGCACCCATATTAAGTATAATCAGATTCTGTAGGTCATAATCATTTAGTTTTTTTATAAGATCGATCGGATCCGGTTTTATATGCCCGTCACAGGACACAACCGACCCTTCTTTAATATCGACACTAACGCTTATGTCAAACGCTGAAGCCCTTTCAATCAAATCCAGAGAAGCTGTCTCAGTCCCAAGGATAACGTTTGATGCGATTTTGGAAGCGACCTCTACATCTTTCATGCTTTTTACTCCATAATCTAACATGATTTTACAGGAAGCCGATATTGACTTAATAAGCTCTTTATTACTGCCTCCTGAATTCATTAACCTGTTCAAATCTGCTATGTAAACCTCTTTTGGCCTTAT
This sequence comes from Methanobacteriota archaeon, assembly GCA_030643285.1. Lineage (GTDB taxonomy): Archaea > Halobacteriota > Syntropharchaeia > DAOWMC01 > DAOWMC01 > DAOWMC01. The sequence continues at coordinate 1,472 of DAOWMC010000108.1, forward strand.
CTTACTAATTATTTCATTCGGATCAGATGTATCCACAATTTTGCTAAAATGGTGGATTGGCCTATACCTGCCCCTCTCACCTTTTACCCCATGAACAACAAGTCCGTCAAGAAGGTCGGCGACAAAGATAATCCTGAACATTCAATTCCTTTTATACCTTGCATCTTATAATATTTTTTAGTATTTGTATAGTTTAGGTAAAAATAACCAATTACAAAACAAAAAGATAAATGCGATGAATATAATTTGTCTTTTTAATGAGGGCTTTGGGTTATGATATGATGGTTGATGATCCATAGGTAAAAAGCATATAAACAACCAATTGATATATATCTGGATGGAATACGGACTTAAAAGTAGGGGATAACATGAATTATAAAATCTTGGATGTGTGGCATCTAACAAAAAGTTACGATGAGAGGATCGTTTTGGATGACCTGAGTTTTCATGTAAATCAGGGGGAGATATTTGGATTACTCGGGCCAAATGGTGCCGGAAAAACGACTGTAATCAGAATCATTCTCGATATCATACGGGCGGATCAGGGGGAAATTGTTATATTTGGGGGACAGTTTGATGAGGATTTTAAGTCAAAAATCGGTTATCTCCCAGAGGAGCGGGGGCTTTATCAGAAAATGACAGTTCTTGAGTGTTTGAAATATTTTGCCCAGCTTAAAAATATTAAAAGGCCTGAAGTTCAGATAGATTTCTGGTTAGATCGGATAAATTTATTTAATTGTAAAAATAAAAAGATAGGAGAGTTAAGCAAAGGAATGCAACAAAAAATACAGCTTATTACTGCATTTATTCATAATCCAGAACTATTGATACTTGACGAGCCGTTCTCTGGGCTTGATCCTATAAATGCAAAGGTGGTGAAGGATATTCTTTTCGATCTGGCAAATGCAGGAAAGACAATAATTTTGAGTACGCATCAGATGGACCAGGTAGAGCGAATGTGTGACCGGATTCTTATGATAAACCATGGCAGAAGTGTTCTTTACGGATCACTTGATGAAATAAAGAGCAATTACAGGGAACCTCTGGTTATAGAATATGAAGGTGACTTAGGGTATATTAAAGGCGTGGATAGTATAAACGACTATGGAAAGTATGCGGAATTGGTTTTGGAGGAAAATGCAGACCCTCAGGAAATTCTTAAAACGTTGATTTATACGGTTAAGATAAAAAAATTTGAGATGAGGGCTCCCTCCTTGAACGATATTTTTATCGGGGTGGTTGAAAATGCAGAAGTTTAAATCGCTTATCGTTGCAAAACGTGAGTTTTTGGCGACAGTAAAGACAAAAGGTTTTATATTCAGCCTGATACTGCCCTTTCTAATTATACTGGTTGTTGTTTTATCTATGGGTAGCATTCCTCAAATTATTTCTCAAACCCCTCAGAATATAGGGTTTGTGGATGAAACAGGTATGATGGGCGAGGTCAGGAATCTGATAAGATTCAGTGATATGGAGGGTGCAAAAAATGCACTGTTGGAAAATGAAATTAACTCGTTTTTTGTAGTTTCCGAAGATTATATTGAAACAGGAAAGATCTCGATTTACTCAAGGGATGGATTACTTGGCTCTCCCCCAACCGATTCAATTGAAGCATTTTTGATTGAAAATCTTATACGTGAGTCAAACTTGGACGAAACTTTTAAAGATCGAATAAAAGATCCTGCAAACGAGGAGATAATCACCTTGAATGAAAAAGGGGATGTGGAAGAAAAAAGTGGGGTTGGATTTATCATACCATATGTGCTTGGCATTCTTTTAATGATGGTTTTGATGACTTCTTCGGGATATTTGATGCAGGGAATCGTAGCAGAAAAAGAAAATAGGACTATAGAAATATTACTTTCATCCATATCCACTAACCAACTGCTCACAGGAAAAATTTTGGGTTTTGGTTCTGCCGGGCTCCTTCAGGTTTTAATCTGGACCTGCTCCGGGGCATTGATGCTATTTTTAACACCTTACTCATCGTTATTTCAAGGAATAGAGCTTTCCTGGATCCTGATTGTTGCTATCCCATATTTCATTTTGGGCTATCTTCTGTTTGCCGCTTCAATGGCATGTGTTGCGGCGCCCGCAGGTACAATGAGGGATGCACAGCAGGGTGCCTCCATATTCACGATGTTTGCAGTCCTGCCAATGATCCTACTCAGTTTCATCACAAGAGCACCTAATTCGATTATTGCAAAGGCCCTCTCATATATACCATACACATCCCCTGTAACGATGCTTGTGCGAATTGCAATTGTTGAGGTTCCGGCCTATGAGCTTTTGGCAAGCCTTTTAATTCTCTCCATTTCAGTCATAGTAATGATCAGATTTTCTGCAAAAATATTTAGGGCAGGAATTTTGATGCACGGAACAAATATAAAGCTCAAAGATGTTTTTAGGTATCTACGGGAATAGAAACTATGTATTTATATGGCTGATGTAAAAAACCACAGATTCAAAGCTTTTCAAAAAAAAATGATGGAACGGGCATTTATGCCCGTTCATACTCAACATTAGAGAGATCCACATGCATAACAGGATGTTGAGCAAAAGTTCCCTGAGTTATAACAGAGACTTCCACACTGCTTGGTCTCTCTACACTCAAGTTTTTCCAACTCTAATATTAATTCTTTCATTCCCTCTCTCGCCCCCTTTTAATATCTCGTTCAAAAGATATCTAAATCGCCTATCCGATTTTAGCAAAGCCATGCTGATTCACCTCAGATCAACAGCATGTTTTTGAACATGCATTAACATCACCCACGCTCTGACTACAACATGCCTGCTTTGTGTCTCTATACTCGAGTTTCTTCACCTCTAATTCCAGCACTTTCATTATATTTCACCCCCTTTGTTCCACCACCATCCCCGGTGGTATAACCTTAGATGTATTAATAACACATAAATTTTTTGCCGATCAACATCAATTTTTTTAGAAACTGTTAACATTTACTTAATATTTTATAATAGTTTCGGTGGGGGTTTTTAAGTTTAAAAAAAGAAGTGGTAGTGGAGGGGTGAACCCACATTCAACCACGTAAATATAGATCTATTGCACTTGCAGCCTTTTTTCCGGCACCCATAGCCAAAATAACAGTCGCTGCCCCAGTCGTAATATCTCCGCCCGCAAAGACTCCTTTTTTGGATGTTACACCGGATTCATCGGCTACGATTGTGCCCCATTTAGTCGTATCGAGCCCTTCGGTCGTACTTGGAACGAGTGGGTTTGGACTCTGACCTATAGCCGCGACAACCGTGTCAATGTCTATTACGAACTCGGATCCTTCTATTGGAACCGGTCTTCTCCTTCCAGATTCGTCTGGCTCTCCAAGCTCCATTCGCAGGCATTCCATCCTGTTCACCCAGTCACCTTCATTACCCATGTATCTAAC
>DAOWMC010000101.1 GCA_030643285.1 Methanobacteriota archaeon
ATAAAACAAAGAAGGATAAAAGGGTTGTTCAGCTTATACTAAACGAATCCAATGAGATAATCAGAGTTGGGTGCGATTTTATAATTACTGAAGTAAAACAGGGCTTTGTATGTGCAAATGCCGGAATCGATGAATCGAATGTGGCGGAGGAAAAAGCGGTTCTACTCCCGGACTCTCCACAGAGAAGTGCAAATTCGCTAAGGCATGAAATTGAAAGGAAAACAGAAAAGAAAGTAGCTGTTTTGATTTCTGACTCGATTGGAAGGGCATTTAGAGATGGTATAGTTGGGACATGTATCGGGGTCTCGGGTTTGGCGCCGGTATTTGATAGGAGGGGTGAACTTGACAGGTTTGGTAAGGTTGCAAGTATAACAAAAGTTGCAATAGCCGATGAGGTCTGTGCTGCATCCAATCTGGTTATGGGTGAGTTTAGAGAGGGTGTGCCAATTGCATTAGTCAGGGGGCTAAAATTCGATGAAACCGAGGCGGCAGATTCAAAAGATTTGGTCTTTAGCAAGACGGATGATGTCTTCAGGTGAGGGATAAATCAGACTCTGCCAGCCATATTACCCAGCATATAAGTATCTGAGAATAACCGATGATGTTTGACAGCTTTTCCATCTCGCCTATGAATTCGATGTCACTTTTTGCTTCAAGACCAAAATAATCTTTTGCGGCCTTTTTTATTATCTTATCAGGCATAGATGTGTCAACGCCTGCTTGCATTCTAAGGTATTGGAACGTGATGAGCCCAACACCATTTATCTTTCCTATCGCGTCATCTTTCCATTTGTTGTAATCAGCGGCATTTGCCCAGTTTCTTAAAGCCTCAAAATCGTCTTTTAAGTTCTTTTCTTTCCCTAACACGTTTAGCACATTGCAAACATTAATGGCAACTCCCCACGCACGTTTATTTTTCAGAATTTCCAAAAATCCGTTATCGTCCGGTGAATGCTTTGAAAAATCCTCAAATGATGTGATGACATCGCCTAAAATGTACTTTTCATTGAATCTTTTAACCCTTGGAACAACGATTCTAAAGTAGTTCAGTCCAATTGAATCAAGTGCAGAATCAACGACAATCAGTATTGGATCCCCACCCCACCTTTTTTTAGCAAAACATCTTTTTTCATATGATTTTGCTTCTTTTAACACATCCCCGAACTCATGTTCAAAGACCTTTTTTTCATCTGATCTTTCTTTCAAAATCAAACCTCGAATCTACAAACTTTGAATACACCTACAACTATCAATCTTTATAGTATAAACCAATAGATTCTTCTTAACTAATCTCAGGAAATCTCAGGACCCCTATTATGACAAAATACTTTGAAGTGACCAGAAGAGACGGACCTGCAAGAATTGGTAAATTATTACTGAAAGAGCCTGTAAAGACCCCACATATATTAGAAGTCGAATCTCTATGTAAAAATGGGCCAATTATTAGTATGGGAAGCTTCTTGCAGTATGGATCCGAAAAAGATATTTTAAATTCAATAGAAGAATATAAAAACTCAAAAAAGCTTATAATACTTCCATATTCTCCTTTTTCATCCACAAAAGAAAATGAAGTCATAAATAAATTATTAAAATTAGAAGATTTGGATGATGTCCCCCTGGGGATTGTAATGGATATAAATTCCATAAACAAAATGGGTGAAATAGAGCCCGGGTTGTCCGACATGTATGTAATTGCATGTTCAAACCAGCTAAAAACAGGTCCTAGAACATTTGTCCGGTCTATATCGGAATTTCGAGAAAAAATACCATCCGATACAGCTTTATATATCCCTTCATTTGCAACGCCGGAAAACCTATCAATTTTAGTTTATCTTGGAATTGACATTTTTGATGACACACTGGCAGAAATATCTGGCTATCAGGACATATATCTGACTGCCGATGGAGCGTTTCCACTGTCAGGTATGGGTGTGCTACCATGTATCTGTAAAGTCTGTCAAAACACAAACCCTGCAGAGTTAAAGAAACTTCAAAAAAAGGAACGATCATTGCTATTGGCCAAGCACAATAAACTTAAACTTGACGAAGAGCTAAAAAAGACAAAAGAATTTATCAAAAATGGCGTAATGAGGGAATACGTTGAAAAACAATGCAGATCATCACCTTTTTTAACAGCAGCCCTGAGATTGTTAGACAATGATCCGCAGTATCTTGAAAAGAGAACGCCTGTGGCAAGAAAGAACATTCTTTACGCAAATTCGATGGAGTCTTTAAACAGGGTGGAAGTAAGGCGATTTTCAGAGCGTGTGGAAAAAAGATATTGCAGTCAAAAAAAGGGGGTTTTAGTTCTTCTACCATGCTCGGCAAAAAAGCCCTATTCCATATCACAGACCCATCAGAAGTTTATAAAAGCGCTTGGTGGATTAAGGGGAAACGTTCAGGAAGTGATTATCAGTTCGCCCTTAGGTGTCGTTCCAAGGGAGCTTGAAACAGTCTATCCAGCCGCATTTTATGATGTTCCTGTGACAGGTTACTGGGACAGAGAAGAACGGGAATGGGTTTTTTCCTGCCTTAAAAAATACATGGAAAAAAACAGCTACGATTGCATCATCGCGCACCTGGATGGTCCTTATAAAGAGATCTGTCAAAAAGCTGCAGATGAACTTGGCCTTGAGGTCAGATACACATCTTCTGGCAGAGGTACTTCCCCCGAATCGCTTGAGGGATTAAGAGAAGCGGTAAAAAGAGCTTTTGAATGTTGTAAAATGGAAGATTCATATTTTGAACCTAAAGAAGAGTTGATTAAATCAATTGCAGATTATCAATTCGGAGCGGGTGCTTCGGATTTGCTAACGCGAGAAACGATCAGGGTGAGGGGTAGATTCCCGATGTTTCATGTATACTCCAAATCTCAGCATTTTATGACTTTAAACGAATACGGGTTGATCAACCTGTCAATTGAAGCGGCAAAGGCTCTTTTAAGCTTAGGTTCGTATCAGGTTAGAATTGATGATTTTGAGCTGAAAGGCTCGGTTCTCTCACCCGGCGTAATCGATACTGATCCACAGATTAGAGAAAACGACGAGGTTATAATTCTGGGAAATAAGGGGTTTGGCGTTGGAAGGGCAAAGATGGCCGGATGGGAGATGATGGAATCTAAAAGAGGGGTTGCCGTGGATGTTAGGCATGCCCGGAAATTGTCGGGATGACCGAAAGATGTATATTATAAGTAGGCCGATTGTGTAGAGAAGAATGGAGGTGTAATTGGCCTAAAGAGTGATGATAGCCCATCAAGGGTGTTGTGTATGATGAGGGCCATCCAAAAAACTTTTAGTCCAGTTAAATCTAATAGGAACTAATAGTCTAAAAGTTGATCTATCGTTCAGAATTTACCTTTGGTATTTTTTGGGTGTTTAATATTTGAATGAGCATTAAAAACAATTAGGTGAGATCAGATGACTGAAAAAATAACAATAAGCTTGATAAAAGCAGATGTTGGTGGCTACCCGGGGCACTCCTCGGTCCACCCAAAACTTATAGAGACTGCAAAGAAAGGATTAACAGCGGCTAAAGACAGTGGTCTTCTAATAGACTTCAAAGTTCTTGCGGCAGGAGATGACCTTGAACTTCTGATGGGCCACAGAAAAGGTGAGGACAATGAGGAAATACATAGCCTTGCGTGGAATATTTTTACAAAAGCCACAGATGTTGCCAAGGAGCTTAAACTGTATGGCGCAGGCCAGGATCTGTTAAAGGATGCATTCAGTGGTAACATCAAGGGAATGGGGCCTGGAGTTGCAGAGATGGAATTTACAGAGCGGAAAGGTGAGCCTTTAGTAGCATTTATGATGGATAAAACCGAGCCTGGCGCGTTTAATTTACCAATCTACAGAATGTTTGCAGATCCTTTCAGCACAGCAGGCCTTATCGTTGATCCAAGTCTTCATGCCGGTTTCAGATTTGAGGTTTGGGATATTATGGAGCATACAAAGGTTTTTATGAACTTGCCTGAAGAGATGTATGACATACTTGCACTTATAGGGGCAAAATCAAGATATGTGATAAAAAGAGTTTTCCCAAAAGAAGAACATCCATCTTTACCCCCTGACGAACCTGTAGCCGCGATAAGCACTGAAAAACTATTTCAAACTGCCGGAAAGTATGTTGGTAAAGATGACCCTGCAGGATTGGTCAGGGCCCAATCCGGTTTACCTGCCCTTGGTGAAGTAATAGAACCATTTGCATTCCCACACCTGGTGAGTGGATGGATGAGGGGATCCCACAATGGACCTTTGATGCCAGTAGCATTCAAAGATGCAAGATGTACAAGGTTCGATGGGCCGCCAAGAGTTATAGCTGCCGGTTTCCAGATTTCAAATGGAACACTCGTTGGCCCAGCAGACCTGTTTGATGATCCCGCATACGACCTCACAAGGAGGAAGGCACAGGAGATAGCCGAATATATGCGAAGACACGGGCCATTCGAGCCACATCGTTTACCGATGGGCGATATGGAATACACGACACTTCCCGATGTCTTAAAAAAGTTAGAAGGAAGGTTTGAAAAGACATAATAAAAATATACAGGAGATTATTAGGGGTTCTGGTAATTCCACCGGACTCCAATCTCTATTAATTTTAATAGGTTTATCTATTGGTTTTGGCAGGTTTTTTTTAACGCAAAGGAAAGATTAAACGTACTATCATCTGCTCGTTCCCACTACCCAATATACCCTTTTTAATTTTAACAGGATGTACATCTATGCTGTCCTTTACACGTTGTCCTTTACACTTTCCGAGATAACAATAGCTAATACAGGAGTAATTGCAAGTGGTGCATATGCCTGGTTGATTTCGGGGATAATAATGATGGTGGTAGGAGTTGTGTATCTGGTTAGATTCCTGCATAAGTATCCTAAACCGGGAGGGGAGGAAATACCAGATGGTAGCTAAGGAGGATAAAGAAAATAGCGGTGTTTCTCCCCTCTCGGATATCGACCGCCTAATCCACGAACCGGCTCGTCTGATGATCATGGCCCACCTCTATGTCATAGAAAGTGCAGACTTCCTCTTTATACAACGCCAGACCGGACTTACCTGGGGCAATCTATCATCTCATATAAGTAAACTTGAAACAGCAGGCTATGTCAGAGTAGAGAAGGAATTTGTGGGAAAAAAGCCCCAC
>DAOWMC010000226.1 GCA_030643285.1 Methanobacteriota archaeon
GGATTTTGACATGAAAAATACGCCTGATGCACTTCCTGCCATGGCTGTTGTAGGGTGTTTTGCAAAAGGAAAAACAAGGCTCTTAAATGTTTCACAGGCACGTATAAAGGAAACAGACAGGATTAAAATAATGACACAGGAACTGTCTAAGATGGGTGCCAATATAGAGGAACTAAAAGATGGCCTCGTAATTGAAGAAAGTGAACTTTTCGGATCGGATGTTTGTGGATATAACGATCACAGAATTGTTATGGCACTATCACTTGCCGGAATGATTGCAGAGGGGAAAACCATAATAGACACAGCAGAGTCAATTGGTGTGACATATCCCCGATATGTGGATACAATGAAAAGTGTTAATGCCAACATGGAATTGATGTTGTGAAAATCAGCGTCAGATACCACGTTAGATGCAGATTAACACCGATCCACACAGATGAGAAATCTTTTAATAATGTATAACAATAAAGTTATGAAGGAAATCTTAAAAAGAGGCGCTCAAAAATATGGCATCAAATTCAAATTCCAAATCAAACGAAGACTTGAGATTTTGTGGCACTGATAGATACTTTTTATCCCCTGAACTTGGATCTATTGTAAACATTGCCCTTGCAATGGACAAACCCCTTTTATTGATGGGCGAAGCCGGAACAGGGAAAACCCAGCTTGCCTTTGAGGTTGCCCGTGCCCTCAGCATGAAGATTTATGTGGCAAGATGTAAGTCAACGATGAAAGGGGAGGAGCTATGTTATGATCATGATACGGTGGCAAGGTTGTATGAGTCAAGATTCGGGTCAAAAGAGACAGGACGCGATCCGGCAAAGTTTGATGATTATATCGTAAATGGCCCGATAGGAAAATCATTTTTAACAGGGGAAAAAGGGGTCCTTTTGCTGGATGAGATTGATAAAACAGAGTCAGATGTTCAGGACAATCTCCTTGATATTTTAGAGGTTTACGAGTTTACAATTAGGGAAATTGACCGTACAGTTCAAGCTAAACATAAACCGTTTATCGTAATCACCAGTAATGCCAAAAGGGAGCTTTCTGATCCGTTTTTAAGAAGGTGTTATTGCCATTACATCGAGTTTCCAACACCTGAACAGATGAAGTATATAATATCGTTACATTATCCGAAAACCAGTGAAAAATTGGTTGATATTGCATTAAGTATATTTTATGCCCTCCGCCAGCAGGGATTTGAAAAAGCCCCGGCAACTAGCGAACTTCTAAACTGGATCGGGGCACTTGGAATTGAGAATGTATCCCCCGAAACACTGAAGGAAGGTGTCGAAGGTGGTGAAAGGTTGCCCTATATTGGGACTTTACTAAAGCGTGCAGGTGATATACAGGCCTATACAAATAAGATCAATGGCCGTGACAGTAGCGCTGATGGTGATAGAAAGGATACTTTTGTATATAGGGGTTATTAGGGTTATTAGCCTCAGTCGTTGAGTAATCAAGCCAGTGAAAAAGGATGTTTGATGTTATTTGTTGATTTTTTTTACACATTGAAGGATTATGGAGTTCCAGTAACGACCCAGTATATCCTTGAACTTAGGAAGGCTTTGGAAAAAGGGTTGGCAGAAGATATCGATGACCTGTATAACCTGCTCCGATTGATATGTGTTAAAAGGATTGAGCATATGGATGGCTTTGATTGTGCATTCTCAAAATACTTTTTTGGGATCGAAATGCCGAAGGGAGGAGAGTATGTTGATCTGTTTACGCTCCTTGAAAGTAAACCTTTTAAAGAATGGCTTGATAAGCAGATTAAAGAAGGAAAACTTGATTTTGGGGATGTCAGATGGAGAATACCACCACAGGATCTCTTCAAGAAGTTTTTAAAGACGCTTGCTGAACAAAACGAAGCACATCATGGCGGGAATAAATGGGTTGGAACCGGCGGCACATCCCCGTATGGTCATTCGGGAAAGAGTGCTGGTGGCATGAGAGTCTTTGGGCAGTCTCAAAGAAAATCCGCAATCAAGACGATTGGTGAGCGAAGATACATAAACTATGCAGACACTGCAAGGATAAGGTCTGAGAATCTTAGGCAGGCCCTCGAAACCTTTAAACACATGGTTCAGACAGGGCCAAAGACCGAACTTGATCTTGACGAGACCGTCTACAGAACTGCAAAAAATGCGGGAGAGATTGAGTTTATATTCAAATCGGAGCTGAGAGATAAGATAAAAGTAGTGTTATTGATCGATAATGGGGGGTACTCGATGGATCCATATGCGGCTATGGTCAGTATTGTCCTCTCAAAGATTAAAGACCGCTTCAAAGACCTGAAAATATACTATTTTAGAAATTGTATATATGGTAACATATTTTCGGATTTACAGAGGTTAAAAAAGTATCCCACTGACAAACTGTTAGCACAGGATCCAGATACAAGGGTCCTGATAATCGGAGATGCTTCTATGGCCGAGGAGGAGCTTCTTTATCCGGATGGTGCCATTGAATATGGTGTTAATGACAAAGAACCTGGTAAGGTATGGCTTAAGCGAGTAAGCAACCAATTCCGGTATTGTGTGTGGCTGAACCCTATAAGAAAGAACTTCTGGTCAGAGGCTTATGGCATATATACTTTACAGGAGATCGGCAAGATCTTTCACATGGAGGACCTGACACTTGGTGGGATAAAAAATGCTGTTGATTATATTAA
>DAOWMC010000180.1 GCA_030643285.1 Methanobacteriota archaeon
AAATGTTGCTTTTGCAAAATTTATTGTAGTTCTTGTCAGCCCTTTGGATTTTGTCCAGACATCCTCTATGCCCGCAAATTCGAGGACTTTTTTTGCCGTTTTACCGCATGCAAGACCAAGCCCCATAGGTGCCGGTTTTAATGTGACCCTGACGCTACCTGATTTGCCCATAACTTCAAAAGGGACCGAATGCCCAAGCCCACAATCACATTCCCAGGAACCACATCCCCTATTGACTTTGATAAGGTTCAATTTTGCATTAACTATAGCTTTTCTTATCGATGATGCAACCTGTGAATCCTTTGCCTGACCAAGTCCGACAAATCCTTCTTTATCACCTATCACAACAAGAACTCTATACTTTACCCTTCTTCCGGAATCGGTCATTCGTTGAACCATATTTATATCCAAAATCTCATCGGAAAGATCCGGTAATAAAAAATCCACTATCCGCGACTCTCTGATGGGTAATCCGGATTCCATGGCTTCCTCCATGTTTTTAATCTTACCTTCTGCAACAAGTCTGCCCAGCTTTGTTGTTGGAATCCATTCCGTCTCATATCCTCTCATCGCCATACTACACCTCAAATTTTTTTAATATATTCTTTTTCACAGACTCGACATGAGTGGGTAAATCGGTAAAATTGGATATGTGACCTCCACTGATTCGATCTTCGCTTGGTAATATATCTTCACTATGAGGAATGTCTATACCGCCTTCTACCACTCCTTTTAACGCCCCGTATATACGTGATCCGGGGGTAGATGATTGTAAACCCATATCCAAAACCGCTTCTCTGTACCCACTTGAAACTGCCTTTTTGCCAAACAGAAGCCCTGTCAGGTAGGCGGCCGGGGTGTTCCCAGTACCTGCCTCATATCCATACTCTTTTAAATCGGCAGATGAAGCTGACACCAGAGTCAGGTCTCCCTTATCTCCTGCAACGACGAGTTGCAAGAGTATGTTCCTGTTACTTCGCCTCACTGCCACCCTTGGCTTTTTGGAAAAGAGCAATTTAAGCCTTCTTCTATAATTCGTCTTACCTTCCCGCCTCCTTTTAAACGGAGCTACATAATTGGGACCTTTTGCCATTTTTATTCCTCTAAATATCCTTTTGTTATCATATAATTGTTCAGATGACCCACATTTCTGAATTCGCCACCCTTCGCCTTGTTATATAATTTTCTATAGGCGGTAGCATCAAGAGCGCCTTCTGCTCTAAGTGCCATCAACCTTTTCCTAAGTGCCCGGATTTTCCGCATCCACTGCGCCTTTCTTGGTGATCTGGCACCTTTTGCACCTTTCCTTGAACCATGTCCTTTTCGGTGACCATACGCTTTTTTTACATCTCTCGCACGGGCTCTACCACGGCTTATACCTTTTTTCTGCTTTCGTTTTATATAACCTTCATTTATTAGTTCCCTGATGTCCTCACGAGTTGGGGCTGTAGCTATATCTTCTGAAGCTTCCGGATCCATCCAAACACGATGTATCCCAACGCCCAAAATCTCTGCGGCCATCCTCTTTTGATTTGATAGATCAGTCATTTATATCACAAACTCAATTACATTAAAGCGATAACAATACGTCATATACGTCAACACTAATATACTTTTCTTTAGGTTGTCATACAAAGCCAAGTCACGGCAAATCAGGAAAAATTACCTTTTTTAATGCCTCAATATTTGCTTCAACCTCTATCGGTTCGCCACATATACCGACAACCTCTTCGGGATCCTTTAAAAGATGCCCAGTGGTAATACAGACAACCCGCTCGTCCCTATCAATAACACCTGTATCAACAAGCTTTTTGAGCCCTGCAATAGACGTGGCAGATGCAGGCTCAACGCCTATGCCCTCGATTCTTGCAAGATCCTTTTGAGCCTGTACAATTTCATCATCTGTGACCGTATCTGCAAAACCCCCGGAATCGTATATGGCATTAAGTGCCTTTACTGCATTTACGGGGTTCCCAATCCTTATAGCAGTAGCGATTGTCTCCGGATTTGATTCCGGAACAATATCATTCTTTTTTGCCCTGAACGCCTCAACGACAGGGCTGGATCCTTCTGCCTGAATTCCGATCATCTTTGGGACCCGGTCTATGAATCCAAGATCCTTGAACTCGGTAAATCCTTTGAATATTGCTGTAATGTTTCCCGCATTTCCGACAGGAAGTATAACCCGATCCGGCGAACTCCACCCCAATTGATCCGCAATCTCATAACCTATCGTTTTTTGCCCCTCCAATCGAAAGGGGTTTATCGAGTTGAGGAGATAGAATTCTTCTTCTGCACAGAACTCTCGCACAAGCCTTAGAGCATCATCAAAATTCCCCTTTATACCAATAACCTTGGCACCATGCATGAGTGCCTGTGCAACCTTTCCAAGTGCAACCTTTCCGGCGGGAAGTAATACAACGGCAGGAATTTTGGCCTTCGATGCATAAGCAGAAAGTGAGGCGGATGTATTTCCTGTTGAGGCACAGGCAACCGCCTTCATACCTAGTTCTATCGCTTTTGAAACGCCAACTGTCATTCCACGATCCTTAAAGGAACCTGTTGGATTCATCCCCTCGTGTTTCACATACAACTCTTTTATGCCGATTAATTCAGCCAAACGATCGCATTTGTAAAGGGGCGTACCACCCTCTTTTAGTGATATCGGATCAATCTCAACAGGGATCAACGCGCGATATTTCCATACACTGAGTGGCACTCCGTCCAGTTCCTCTCTTTTTAATTTTATCTTTGAAAGGTCATATTCAACGACCAGAAGACCACCGCACTTTTTGCAGGTATATATTACCTCGTTTCTTTCAAATTCAGTATTGCACTTGATGCACTTCACATGATACATTTGAATCATCTTAATAATACCAATCAAACTTTTATTAAATGTTTGTTTGGGGGTTTTGTGTTTTGGTATATCATCTGATCCACCCACTCCCCTGTATAGAACAAAAATTGGGGTGGATTAGCAGGGTTCCCGCCACGATCAATGAGGAAAAAGAGCTCTTAGCTGGTGATTCTGATATGATACCCGCCGAAGATTCACGTTACACGCTCTACACAACCGGATCAAACTATGGATGCATTGAGCAGAGGTGAGTCCTGTTTCAGTCTAAGCCGATGCATGAACGCATGGTAAAGACCTTCGATAAGGGATTGAAAAAAAGGAAAAAGCTGCACAAAAGTCACTAAGGAACTGCACACAATTAACCTGAACAAAATTAACTTTTTCGTGGATATATCATGTAATTCCATTCACCATGAAAATCATTCCTTTCGATATTTACCCAAGCCAATTCCTTATCGGAAATTTTAATCCCCGTTTGATATTCATCCTCATTTGGCTCTGTCGATATTTTAAGGCCTTTTTCGGTTGTAGTACCTTCAATTAAACTTACCATCACCTCATGGCCCACCAATGGTTTTCCACGCCAATTTTGAGTGATATGGCAGAACATTCTATGCTCAATTTTATTCCATTTGCTTGTCCCAGGTGGAAAATGACACACTGAAATATTTATTTGAGTTTCGTTGGCAAATTTTTGAAGTGCAACTTTCCAT
>DAOWMC010000133.1 GCA_030643285.1 Methanobacteriota archaeon
ATTTTACTTATTTTTGTAATTAACTAGTTTTTAAGCATATTTAAATAATTTAAAGTTAATATTAGCCCCTATAAAAAATACCCACAAATCACAGTTTTTTTCATATTCAATAAAATCCCCTAATTTGGAATAAGATTTATATACCCTTAATTTAAGGGTTATATGGGGAATGGACTAAATGGCAGATTTAATAAATCCATTATTTCAGTGGATTGGTCAATTACATAAACCACAAATATATCTGATTACTTTTGTAATATTTCTCGGTCTATCTGTCGAGGTAATGATACTAATAGTGATGCATATCAAAAATGCTGCAAGGGTTAATCGCTCTTTTGAAGAGACAATGCTCAGCATAGAAACAACCATGTCAAACAGTGGGATCTTAAATCCACTCAGACAAGAAGCAATATATGCGGCAGAATCAGAACCAAGAGCGGGGGAGCTGATGGAACGTCTTAATTATCCAAGAGAAAAGATATCTGCAAAGGTTGTACCACTTGATATAAATGTGGCCGATGCGGAAAGTGTTCAACAGAGTATCGAAGCGCTCTCCAATAAATACTTTTTGGAATCAGCAACAATTACCTCAGATGATGGTTTGGTTATTGCTTCCTCAAGTGATAGATCTGAAGAAGAGGCCGCAGAGTTCTCATTCATGTTTCAAGAAGCTCAAAAGGTACGTCAAACAAACTTAATCTCTTTAGCTGAAATAGGCATATATATATGTTCTATTAATTCAAGAGAGAGCCCGTTGATATGTATTTTAAAATCTGAGTACACGATAGAGCCTAATAGACTTAATAAAATCAGAGAAGATGCAGAATCGATTATAAAAAGGTGGGTTTTGAAAAGTGAAAGTGTTGCCTAAATTAAACAACCGGATGGAAAATCAGTTAACTAACTCGTTGGTCGATGCTATAGGCATTATATCAGATGGAAATATATATTCAGTTAGAACAGAAGTATTTGATTTTGACTTAATAAGCTCGATTAACGGTGGAATCTCGGACTTTAACATAGAGTCAGTACTTATGGATGTAAAAGGGAGACTGATATATGCGAACAAGCGGGATGAACTTATTATTGTAATAATCGCAAAAAGAGCCGCTTCACTTAGTTTTTTGAGGAGTATATGCCAGAATGTGATAAGATCAATAAACATCGAAACGATTAAACAGCAAATAGCAGAAGAAGGCTGTCCAATAGCTGAAAATAGTTTAAAACATCTGTTGGAGCGCACTAACACCCCAAAAGGTGATATCGTACTAAGCTCACTTATAGCTTTTGTGCACCCCGCAGAATTTTTACCCAGGACAAGGGGTGTTTCAGGATATGTGTTCATACATTCAAAAGAGGGTATTGGGCTGATTGTGTTTGATGATGGAGAGGTTAAAATTTCTGTTTTTGAAGGCGAGGGAGATAAGCTAGAAGGTAATGATGCAATTAACCGGATTTATGCCCTCGATGAAGGTGAGATTGAGTGTTATAAAATAGATGACGGCTCAGATGATGAATCCATCAAATCTTCCGAATCCAATCCTGAAAATTTGGGCATGATTGGATTGGATGATGGTGCGATGGAAGTGATATGTGAAGCCAGAAGATTGAGAGATGAGTTAAGTAATCTTCGATTGGAAGGTGAAAATTAAGATTGGAGGATAAAATGGGTGAAAAAGTATATACAATAGCATCGGGAAAAGGTGGAACAGGTAAAACGTCATCGTCAGTTAATATCGGGACTTCACTAGCAATGCTCGGTAAAAAGACGATAATAATGGACGCAGATATAGGCATGGCGAATATGGGTCTGATTATTGGTTTGGAAAATAGTCCGATAACTTTACATGAGGTCTTATCCGGAAAAGCCGAGATTGAGCAAGCAGTTTATGAGGGACCAGGTGGATTAAAGGTGGTCCCAAGTGGAATTTCACTCCAGGGCTTTCAAAATTCTGACCCTGAAATACTGCGTGATGCAATGGTAAAGCTCATCGACGGTGTCGATTTTCTGTTGATTGACGCACCGGCAGGAATAAGTAAAGATGCAATAATCCCAATGGCTATTGCAGATGAGGTGTTACTGGTGGTTAACCCTGAGCTTTCGTCCATGGCAGATGCGCTCAAGACAAAGGTATTGACTGAGATGGTTGGAAGATCGGTGGGCGGCATTATCCTGAACCGTGTAGAAACCGAAAAATGCGAATTAACAAGTCAAAAGGTTGCCGGTTTGATTGGCTCAAAGGTGCTTGGAGTTATTCCCGAAGATGTAAACGTAAGAAAAAGCGCAGCTTTTAAGATACCTATAGTTATAAGATCCCCCAAATCTCCAGCGGCAATAGCATTTAAAAAGGTTGCAGCTACTCTGGCAGGCGAAGCATTTACTGAAGAAAAAAGTGCTGAGAAGAAAGAGGGGTTTGCCGATAGGCTTGCTAGAACGTTATTTGGAGGTAAAAAATGATTAGTATTGCACTTTCTGTTGGCTTAGGAGTATGCTTGTTTATTCTATACATAATGCATGTTAGAATACGCCAACTGACCAGAGAACTAAAAGCATTGAAAGATAAGATGGAATTAACCGATGGGGAGCTAAATCAATTAGTCACTGCTATTGAGGATTTCAAGAGGCTTAAAATAGCATAGGGATCATAGTACCCTTTTTACCACAAGATTTAGTGGTATATTCATCCCTTTTTTATTTAACTCTTCCCGTATCTTTTTTTCAATATCCGATTTTATTTCATTTATCTTGGATTCTTTATATAAAAAGCCTAAATTACAGCTCAGTTCAACATTTATCTCTTCCCCCACTGTGATCTGTAGTTTTCGTATTTTCATATCCCCTGCACTTGCAACCTCCATAGCGATCCCCCTGATCATATATTCTGTCCCGCTATCCCCAGTCACATTTTCCTCTATCGCACTATCTACAGTCTCAACATCCTCTGTTCCACTACCCTCTATCACAACTTCAGATGCTCCCCCACCCAATAGATGGGAAAGGCCCTCTTTTTCAATCATTGACTTCAGGCTATCTGCATCAATGTCCAAACTTTTAATTGCCCCAAACTCATCATCCTCAAATGGTTCTTCCTCGCCCTCTTCCTCCTCTTTCTTTTTAATACTTTCTACAGAACGAGCTATTACAAGCCGAAGCATCCCCAGATTGATATCCTTTTTTGTTAAAATAGAAAGCGTTCCACACTCTGTCGGGACTATAATCGCCTTTTTATCACTGAGTTCAATTGTTATGATTCCAAGCCCGGTTTGCAGATCCTCAGCCACCTTTTTTGCTGTTAGGACTATATCCCCCGCACGTGAAAGAATCATCTCATATTCGCTATCCAGGCTTTTTTTTGAGATTTTTATTAGTTCCTCACCTACAAAAAAAGCACAAGTGATACAACCATTTACATCACTGATCTCCCCTATGCATTTCTCAAGTGCATCTTCGTCGTAGGGCAACCAGTAAATTTCTTCCTCCATCTTCTACCCTTCATAAATCCGCTTTTATAGTATAAATATTGTTGGTAGAACCTGACAATTGATTTCACATGGCTTTGGGGTGCCCTTATGCCACATTGGATCAACCGGATGAGCTGGTGTTATTTCAGCTCCTGTCCGATCAGTTTGAAATCCCCTAAGACCCGGGTAATTGCCACACCGCCGGCAATGAGGTTGAAGTGGTATGTAATGAGCCTCCAGAGAACCACAAAGACCCCTATAGGGGCATCCTTTACAAAGGTGGAAAATAATGCTGCAAAACTCAGCTCGGAAATTCCACTACTTCCAGGAGTTATGGGAACTAAAACGATTACGGTAAGCAGTATCTGTGCTGCATATGTGTGCAGTATCTCTGGCGGATATGAAAGCCCAATTAAAATAAGCGAGGCTATGAAAAACTCCATGGACCAGTAGACAACCGTACAGATTGAGGCGAAAATAAGTTCAAGCCTTCTCTTAGCAAGATTCCGCATGCTCAAAACAAAGGAGTCTATCCCCTCACCTACACGATCTATAAATTGATCTGCAACCTCTTCATTTCTGAACTTGGAGATTAGTGGTCGGGCCTTTCTTATACCCCTTTTGACAACCGCCGGACGATACATCACCATAACAGTCAAAAATATTGCAAACGTAAACAGTGCTACTGTGAAAGAAAGAAATACAATCAGACCACCACTAAATATAACATCTGCGAATAGAAAAAGACTCAGAGG
>DAOWMC010000132.1 GCA_030643285.1 Methanobacteriota archaeon
ATATCATTTACCGCATCAAAAATTCTAAAGATATCGACACCTGATTTTGCCGCATTAACGACAAATTTTTCAACAATATCATCCGGATAATGCCTGTAGCCAACCAGATTCTGCCCCCTCAAAAGCATTTGCATTTTTGTATTTGGCATAGCCTTTTTTAAGGATCTTATTCGTTCCCAGGGGTCTTCGTTTAAAAATCTGATGCACGAGTCAAATGTTGCACCACCCCAAACCTCCAGGGAGAAGTAACCAACTTGGTCTACCTTTTCAGCAATTGGTAACATATCCTTGGTTCTCATCCTTGTGGCTATGAGGGATTGGTGTGCATCTCTAAACATTGTATCTGTAATTTTTACCATTTTATATCACCTATACCTAAAGAGGAATATTGGAATGCTTTTTCGGGGGCAATTTTTGCCTTTTTCCGGAAAGCATCTGAAGTGCATTGATAAGCCGTGGTCTCGTTTCTCTCGGGTCTATAACACAGTCTATGTGTTGTTTTGAGGCCGCATAGTATGGGTTTGCAAATTTATCCTTGTATTCCTGAATCTTTTCCTTCCTCAATTCTTTCGGGTCATCTGCAGCTTTTATCTCTTTTCTAAAGACAACTCCTACAGCCCCTTCTGGCCCCATAACCGCAATTTCTGCAGTGGGCCACGCAAAAACCTGGTCTGCCCCGAGGTCTTTACTGCACATCGCCAGGTACGATCCACCGTATGCCTTTCTTGTGACTACAGTGATTTTAGGAACCGTTGCCTCTGAATAGGCATATAACATCTTTGCACCGTGCCTGATTATACCTGTGTACTCCTGTTCCACACCTGGCATGTAACCCGGAACATCCACTAAATTGACAATTGGGATATTGAAAGCATCACAAAATCTTATGAACCTGGATGCCTTGTCAGAGCAGTTCACATTCAGGGCGCCTGAAAACACCTTTGGCTGATTTGCTATTATCCCGATCGCCTGTCCATTCAATCTGGCAAAGCAGGTAATTATATTTTCAGCATAGTACTTTTTAACTTCTAAGAAATTTTCAGAGTCGACAATCCTTGAGATCACATCGCGCATATCATATGCTTTTTTCGGATCATCGGGCACTATGTATAAAAGTTCCTCATCCATTCTTTTCGGGTCGTCGTCAGTATCTAAAACCGGTGGATCTTCCAGATTATTCGAAGGCAAATAGCCCAGAAGCTCCCGGATATTTGCTAAACATTCTTCATCGTTTCCCATAAAAAAATCGGCAACTCCAGAGGTTACATTGTGGACTTTTGCCCCACCAAGGTCTTCCATACTTACCTCTTCCCCGGTAACCGATTTTATAACGGCGGGCCCGGTTATAAACATAAAACTGGTCTTATCCACCATAAATGTAAAATCCGTAAGAGCCGGGGAGTAAACTGCTCCCCCCGCACAGGTTCCCATTATTGCGGATATCTGTGGAATCACACCCGAATAGATCGAGTTTCTGTAAAATATCTGGCCATAACCACTCAGTGCATCCACTCCCTCTTGAACCCGTGCACCGGCAGAGTCACAAAGAGCAATGAATGGTGCACCAGCCTTTGCAGCCATATCCATCAAATCACATATCTTTCTGGCGTGCATTTTACCCAACGATCCACCAAGCACGGTAAAATCCTGCGCAAATACAAATACAGTTCTTCCATCAACCCTTCCATAACCTGTAACAACACCATCGGCGGGAATGTCTCTCTTCTCCATACCAAATTCAGTACACTGATGCTTAACAAGCAGACTGATCTCAAAGAAACTTCCCGGATCCAAAAGTAGATCAATTCTCTCCCTTGCAGTTAGTTTACCTGCTTTGTGCTGCTTTTCTATGCCCTTTTCACCGCCACCCATGATGGCGGCATCCTTTCTCTTTCTTAGGTCTTCAATCATTTCTGCAGTATCCATCAGACCACTCCTGTGACTCTGTCATTGATTATTTTATATGATTAATCGACATTAGTGCAATACCTTTGAGACATAAAATAATTTTCTAAACAGGTATTTTAATATTTTAACTTATAAAAATTATTTCTAAGAAATAAAAAACTTGTGAAAAAACTTATCTTATTAGACCACAACTGATCTAAGGGGTTGGTTTTTTGGTCTTGATTGATGTATTAAGAATTCTAATATGTGCAGTATTTTTTGGATACGCTTCCTATCTGGATATTAAACAAGGCGTGTGCCAAATAAGGTTTGGCTTGTAATGATTATTATAGGAAGCCCATTTGTGGCTTATGACCTGTACACAGGAGGTTCATCGCACCTTATACGACTTTTGGCCTCTGTAATTCCCATCTATGTAGTAATGTACCTGCTTTTTAGAATGGGGACATTCGGAGGCGCCGACGCAAAGGCATTAATTGTACTATCATATATAATACCAGTTTACCCAAAGCTTACCTTTTCGAGTATAAAATTTCCGGTTAACGGAACCCCTTTTGGGATAGATCCGTTTTCTCTTTTCTTTTTGGAAGGGCAATCGTTGGCCGTGCTTATCCCATCATTTGTTTTAATCAATCTATTCAGCTTATTTGCCTTTACAACCTTTTTCAACGGACTTATAATCTTTATTATAATTCCATTTGGGATACTTACATACAATCTTTTTAGTTTGAGTAAGGAAGAGATGAAAAAAGACCCGATTTTAATGTTTTTTGGACATAAATGCAAGATATCAGATTTAAATGGAAAACATGTCAGGTTGGTTCATAGTTACAAGGAAGGGGGAAAAGATGGCACGGTTATCAGGAAATTCAAACGTGGTGGAGTGAAGATAGATGACGATATGCTGTCCGGTTTGGAAAAATTATGTAAAAATAATAAGATCGATGAAAGCGTATGGGTTTCGGCGCTTTTACCTTTTATGATTTCGATAACATTTGGCTTTATCACTGCGATTATATTTGGCAACCTGATGTTCGCATTAATGTAGGCTCCAAGAACCTAACATAAACTATTAGTAAATCCCCACCCCATTCTTCCATAAGAGGTATAAAACCATGAAAAAAGCAATCATTGAAACTGAAAAGGGAAATATTGTCATCGAGTTATTCGAAAACGATGCGCCAAACACCGTGGCAAACTTTGTAAAACTCATAAACGAGGGCTTTTACAACGGACTTAAATTCCACCGGGTCATCCCAAACTTTGTGATTCAGGGAGGCTGTCCGAAAGGTAATGGTACCGGTGGACCCGGATATAAAATAAAGTGTGAGATAAACCCAAAAAAACACCAAACGGGTACATTATCAATGGCGCATGCCGGAAAGGACACAGGGGGAAGTCAGTTCTTCATCGCGCACTCTCCACAGCCCCATCTTGATGGAGTGCATACCGTTTTTGGTCAGGTGATTGAGGGTATGGACGTTGTGAATAAAATCAAAGTGGGCGATGTCATGAAACAGGTTAAAGTTGTTTGATATACCCAAAAATCGGTTCGGTTGAAGACGAGTTTGTATGGGTTAAGGCCAATGTAGGGGAAAATATATTGGAATAAATAACAGAACCAACATCAAAAATCGTTTATCGTTTTCCCCCGTGGTTATTTATACTGTATCGTTTGATGTGGTCTATCAAGATCACTTAAATCATATTTAGACCCAACAACCCTACGAATCTGCTCTGCAATTGCCGGGCCAACCCTTTCAACTTCTATCAAATCCTCTTTTGGTGCTGAAATAACATTTTCCACGGTCTGAAAGCGCATCAGCAAATTTTGAGCGATTGTGGGACCAATATTTGAAATAGAAGAAATTAGATATTCTTGTTGCTCTTTTAAGCTTAAATTTGATCGTTTACCATGGGGATTGAACATCTGGGGCTTATGATCCTGTTCCCGTTTTGCGATTACGTTGATTAAAGCGGCGGTATCCTCTTCATCCCTTGAAAACAGTATTGGCACGTCGAGGTCAATCGATATGGAGCATAAAAGCCCGCGAATGGCGTTTGGATGTATATCACGATTTGAATAGAGTTCATCTCCTTCAATTACAAGCAAAGGCTTTTCATACTCGTTTTTTATGTTGGAAATCTGGTCAAAAAGGGTTTTTTTGTCCACTAACGAACTTAAAAGATCATCCACCCTTTTACGCTCAACACAAACCCTTTTACTCAGGACATAATCTCCCATCTCAAGTGTTTTTAAATTCACATCCGCCCCCAACTTCTCTAAAAACTTAACAACCGAGCATCTTGACTCTCTCCGGTCAGCAAAAATTC
>DAOWMC010000156.1 GCA_030643285.1 Methanobacteriota archaeon
GAAAAGCTTGTTAGCAGAACGACAAATGATATAAATCGTCTTGAAGAGATGCTCATCATGGCTCATATTAATAGCAAAATAAAAGATGATGAACTGGTTGTGGGGGTTATCGACTTTGAAAATGTTAGCTCTATTGTTGTTTTTGATATGAAGGAGAGCGAAATGTTCCGGAGGCTGAAAGAATGTCGGGAAAGAGCTGATAGGGAGGTTATCCAATCGATTTTATTTATTTCACTGGAACTGGGTATAAGTGGGTATGAGGGTAAAAAGATAGGGACCGCATTTATCATTGGTGATTCGGAAGAGGTGTTAAAAAGATCTTATCAATCGATTATAAATCCATTCAAAGGCCACTCAATTGAGGTCACCGACAAAAAAAATTGGGATACGATAAAGGAATTCACCCAGATAGATGGTATGTTTGTAATTGACGAGAAAGGGCGTGTGATTGCCGCTGGTAGATATATGGAAACAGACACCAAAAATATTGATATTCAGAACGGTTTGGGCGGGCGGCATATGGCTGCTGCAACAATTACACATGAAACGCAGGCCATATCCGTGGTACTCTCTCAAAGTGGAATGGTTAGATTGTATAAGGACGGATTGCCAACCATAGAACTTGACTCATCAAAGTCGTTTTAAAACCCGTATTTCCCAACAAGTGGTACGAAAACCACACCCATTTTTCTTTCCCGATCAACTTCCCCATTTTTTCCGGTTTTTTTGATTATATGAAGATATTGGGTGGATTTGCCAATTGGGATTGCCATTTTACCGCCAACCTTTAACTGATCAATAAGGGGCGGTGGAACATCGGGGGCGGCGCATGTAACGCTTATTCTATCATACGGTGCGTATTCTGGCAAACCAAGCGTACCATCAGCAACTATAACATCAACGTTATCATAGCCAGAACCTTTTAGATTTGCGGCAGCGAACTTGGCAAGCTCTTCAATTCTTTCAATCGCATAAACCCTGCCACCACTACCTATTAATTCGGAAATGACCGCTGCATGATATCCGGAGCCAGCACCTATCTCAAGTATCTTTAAACCCTCACAAAGATCCAGGGCATCGCACATTATTGCCACCATATGCGGTGCACTTATAGTCTGATTTTTCCCTATGGAAAGCGGGCTATCTACATAAGCACGATGTCTCATGGTTTCCGGAACAAATAGGTGGCGTGGAACTCGCTCCATGGCAGAAAGAACTCTATCACTTATATCCTGAAATTTGAGGGACTTAATCAACTCTTTTCTTTCATCCTTGAACTTTAATTCTTTTTGTCTACCGTACTGGCCTACCATAAATCCTTCTAATATTTCTTGCACAGGCGACATCTCCAATCTGCCGAAGCAACCTGCCATCCCGCATCTTTACAGCACTTATCCCAAAGCACTCTTCACCGATACGTTCCGTATTTCCAACAACAAAATTGTAATTTCCAGGGGATCTGATCCTTATGGATCTCACATCGCCCCTTTTTTGAATTGAGGCTTTAAGGACCACATCATCAATCAATCTAGACCAGATTGTCTTGATGTCTTTTACCTTGGCACTTTTTTCCCTTTTACCATTTTTTAGCTCGATTGTGGTAACTTCGACCGCCTTTGAGTCGCCAACACTTATATCCCCACCTTCATCTCCCTCCCTAACTGTATCCTCTATTATATATTCATCGCCAACATTTACGGAATTTTTTGGGTCAAGTTTGATCTTTCGCTTAAAGGATAAATTGTCAACGCTAATTATAACCCTGACATCAATCGATTTTGTCTCCTCGATTGTGGCAGAATGGACAGTTTTGCATATACTGCACCTTAAAAGAGGATTTTGACCTTCTCTCACCACATAATGTTTACGGTCTTTTAAACAGGTGGGACACCACACAAACACATACATTTTATTATCACCGTGTTAGGTATAACAAGCAATACAACATGTGAACCAATTCACATATAGCTTTTTGAAAGCCTATGTGAATCAATTCACCTGGATTGGTATATTGTTCACTTGTTCAACTGTTTTTCGGCAATGTCTCCAACAACCGGTAGCTTGAATTTTTCGCCCTGAAATGCCTTCAGCATCAAGACTAACCAGAGTATAACGGTCAGAATGCTTATCAGACCGGAAATCACCAATCCACCAAATGGTATCATCATTGTGAGAGCCCAACCAATTATGGTTAGTGGTAGAAACGTTACGATAGACTGCATCGCATGGAATCTTACAAACTCGTTTTCTTTTTCCACAATTATGAAGATGATGCCTGTTACCCAAGTAAGTACGTAGCACAAGGCTCCTGCTATATTTTCTTCCAAACCTATTGATGTTTTTGTCATTTTTTGTCACCCCCTATTTATTTTTACTCAATACTAAAACCTTTTGTTTTTAGGGGATATGATGTACATACTATTTAAATCATAATCCTAAGATATCCGCATTTTTTTTAAAACATAACCTTATTATCCCTTTTAAGCGTTGTTTATCCTAAAACAAACAGAGAGAGTCACGAGGTTGAAATGGATGGTATAAAAAAATGGCTTACGATATCGCTGATGGTAAGTTTGGCGGCCATAATCATAATCCTTATTTTTTCCGATACCAATCTTGAAGAGACAATCGGGAGTTTAAAAAGTATCCGGCCCGAATATCTTTTAATAGCGGTTGGAATTCGTGTCTCGACATGGTTTTTGTGGGGGACCAGAATCAAAGTTATGAGTAATGTGGCCGGAAGAAAACTAAGTTTTCCCAAATCAATGAAAATAGTACTATGTGGCACGTTTGCTGCAGGTATAACTCCCTCATATATTGGGGGGACCCCGGTTAGAATTTATCTTTTGAATAAAGAGGGGCTATCTATAGGAGATGCCGCACTGGTCGATTTAGTGGGAAGATCGTTGGATGGAATTGTAATTGGGATGGTCTTTCCATTTGCCTGGTTCGCTTTTAGGGATGAAATTGCACCGAATGTTGTCCTCTCATCAACGTTTACGATTCTCGGAGTTTTATTTTCCACCGGATTTATTGTGGGTGCATATGGAATGATATACCCTGAAAAGGTTAAAAAACTCTTAAAACGTCTTTCAACATCAAAACTGATCCATAAAATTACTTTTGATACATCTGAGACCATAACAAACAGAATTATTGTTGAAATTGATAATTTTCGTGATGGTTTATTCAGGTTTGTTAAAGAAGAGAAAAAAAGCCTGTTTGTTGTTTTATTTTGTACAGTGGCGTTCTGGCTATTACTTTTTATAATGCCATCATTTGTTCTTTTGGGGCTCGATGCAGATCCTATATGGATATCGTCGATGCTGGTCCAGGTTATATTGATGATAGCAGTCATGCTTCCAATTGCACCTGGGGGAAGCGGAATTGCAGAAATCGGGGCAGCATCACTATACGCCACGGTGTTACCAAAAGGTGATTTACCTATAATTGTCGCCTTTGTGCTTTTGTGGAGGTTTGCGATGTATTACACAAATCTTATTGCGGGTGGTATTGTGGGTTTGAAGGTTTTAAAGGACATAGATCTGACAAGTCTGCGTGAGAATTGATTTGGTTTTTTCATTCCAGCTACTTTTATCCCCACGGAAACATTACCATTAAATCCTCCTGCATCAGCTCTCCCAGCACACTAAGTACGCTACCTAACATATTATAAAAGGATGCCAAAAAGTCCACTGCTATCGATGGATCTCCGATATACCCGTTTTCACCATTCACCCCGATATTTGCCGTTGCGTTCATCAGGTATCTTAAACCAGATGTACCATTTTCGGGTCCGATAATCTTAGCCTGGTTATCACTCAGGTTCATGGACAGATATGCAGAACGGACCGTTTCATTGTTCATTGTGAGATCTACCAGGCGGTCATACAACTTCGATTCGGTTGGACCC
>DAOWMC010000199.1 GCA_030643285.1 Methanobacteriota archaeon
ATCTCTTTTGGTAAAACCTCAAATATTTTTTTGTTACTTTACCCATTTGTATCCTGTGTCTCGTGTAAAGTAAATAGCTCCAATGCTCACAAGTTTTTCGATTGTTTTTTGTAGATCTTCAATTCCTTTGAAGAGGTTATCCGATTTTACTTTTACAAAGATTTCTTCCATAAAAATTCCCGAATATTCCTTTATCACCCGTCTAACCACTGAATCTTTTAATGAGTCTTTATGATGTACCATCGCCAGTTTTGCTCTTTTTGAACCGGGGTGATTGTATAACATTGTGAAATTATCAATTATCAAATTTCTTGCTTCTTTTAGATGTTTACTTCTTACCTCTTCTTTTCCGTCCGCTCTGGCAAATGATCTGGAAAGTCGTTTTACATTAAAACAACTTTTTTGTACCAGAGCCCCAACTTCGATCCTCCTCTCCCCTTCATCTATAAAAGAATCGGATAAAAGTGCATCAAAATCGTTTGTTAACAGCCCCATTGTTTTATCATATGCCCTGTTCGAATTCGCGTTAAACACAGGCATCAATTGTCGAGAATGTACAATTTGCACCCATAAATCTTCATTAATCACGTTATTTATGCGTTTTAAATAGTTGCCTTGTTCAACATAGTCACTGATATCTTCAGATATTGTAATATCGTTATCTGTGAAATTTGCCAACATCTCCCATATGTTATCTGTAATGTATTTAATCTGGGTGGATATTGAAAACTCTCCAACGTATCTGTTTCTTTTTGATAACTCCCTGTCCAACCCATCGTACCCCGGAGTATAAAAACTTGATAAATTGTTTTTATCGGCATATGGTCTTTCGGCCAGATGAAACTTAATGCCACCAGAGTAATTATACTTTGTACCGTTTTTTGCTTTCTTTGGGATTCCCAGGCGTCTGTACTCAGGTGGGACAAAACGAAGGAAAATCTCGCTTAATTCTTTGCTCAGGGCTGAATTTCTCGAAAGTGAGGAAAGGGATATACCTCCCGTGGATTCACCCATATAGGGTGCACTTGTTATAGGTGATTGAAATGATAGTGCCAACTGTTTGTCATTAATCAGATTCTCCTCGAAGAGTTTGGAGATGATTTTTTCCTCGTAAGGGATATCAATATAGATACTGTCAGGGGGTAGATAATCCCAATCCTCGATGATTATGGCAGGTTCAGACTGATTTGAGATTTTATTAAATAAATATGTTTTTTTTGAACTTGTTATCCGTATCAATCTAAATTCTTTGGGTTTTATTATGAAATGAGGGAAAAGGGCAATTAATGGATGCAATAGCGTATTATATAACGCCGATAAACCTGTATAACTAAAACTTTTATTTTCCGCCATAGTTGCCTTCCATGGGTTTGGAAGATAGATTGGCACAGTATAAAATGATATCTCGCCTAAAACACCGTTGTTTTCGGTTTTATTATACTTTTTAATCCAGCGCTCTCTATCACAAATTATATTTTTTTCATACTCTAAAAATTCAAGATTGATATACTTTCGGGCCCAGGGCAAAGCTGGCTTATTGTTCCCCGACCATAGGTAATATTTTTCAAGTTTCATTTTCATCCTTTCATTATTCGTCAAATTTTAAATGTTAACAGATCAAAGTGTAGGTATTGGAATATATATCAACCCCAGAATAAATTATTTGTTTGCACACAAAATTAAAAGAAAATGGGTATGGTAAAAACAATGGCTGGCAAAAACTCGGCAAATTCTGAACACGATTCGGGTGAGATTCCACCGGGCTTTAATATTTGGCATGAACTTCGGCCAGAGGGGCAAAAATGCAATATAAATGGTATTTCCTGGTCACCGAACGGTAAATTGATTGCTTCGGCGTCTAAGGGTGAGACAATCGGGATATGGGACATAGAGGCCGAAAAAATACTCCAAACCCTAAAGGGTCACCAATCGGAGGTATGTAACGTGGTTTGGGCACCCGATGGACAAAAACTCGCATCTGCATCCCGTGACAACACGGTCAGGATCTGGGAGGTTAAAGCAGGAAAATTATTAAAAACAATTAGAGGGCACAAAAGAGATGTTTTCGACGTGATATGGTCACCGGACGGAAAAATGCTCGCATCCGCATCCCTTGACGGTACAGTCAGGATCTGGGACACTGAAACAGGGGATTTAACCCAAATATTTACCGTACACTCAAGCAGTGTAAACTGCCTGGCCTGGTCTTTTGATGGGCAAATCCTCGCATCTGCATCCCATGACCAGACGATTCGTCTCAGGGACACAGATACCTGGAAAGCACTAGCTGTGCTCAAGGGGCACAAACAAGCAATAAACTGCCTGGCCTGGTCTCCGGATGGGGATATACTCGCATCCGCATCCGATGATCATACAGTTCGATTATGGGACACAAAGACCGGGCGGCAAATGAATATTCTCAAAGGCCATACCGGACCTGTACATGGAGTTTCGTTTTCTTATGATGGTTGCCTGCTCGCCTCAAGGTCTCAGGACCAGTCCGTGCGCCTCTGGATAGATGACACATGGCAAAAAGGCGCAAGTATCTCTCTATCAACCGATACAGCATTTTCCGGGTTGGCCTTTCACCCAAGTTCACCCATCCTCGCCACACTAAGCGAAAGGAGTCAGGTCATAATCCTCTTGAAAATTGACCTCGAAGCGCTACTTTATACCATACCGAATATGGCGTCTATCAGGTATACCACGGCAAGAATTGTACTTGTCGGCGATTCTGGCGTTGGAAAAACCAGTTTAGGATGGCGATTGGCCCACAATAAGTTCAAGGAACATCCACCCACACACGGACAGCAGTTCTGGGTCGTTTCGGGCTTGGGAATAAAAAGGGGATATGGTATGGAATGCGAAGCCGTTTTATGGGATCTTTCGGGAAAAATAGAATATCGTCCTGTTCACTCGTTATTTTTGGACGATGTTGATCTTTCTCTTATGCTTTTCGACCCTACAAAGCAGGAAGAACCGTTAGATAATATAACCTATTGGCAAAACCAACTGAAGAAAAGTAAAGATTGCCTTTGCCCCACGATTCTTGTCCAGGCGCGAACAGATCTGGACGAAATGACAAATATCAAAGCCGATTTAGAAGAACATTTTATTGC
>DAOWMC010000124.1 GCA_030643285.1 Methanobacteriota archaeon
AATTGCAGTTATGATAGCTGCTTTTGAGTTTATTAGATTCATAGGTGAAGGTTTGATTGGATATGTATTTGATCCGCTTTTTGAAATATATTATAAACCGATCATCAGTTCATTTGGCGAAATTCTGGGTAGTGGCCTTCTCTTTGATATAATCATTGGAAAGCTGATAGACGGGGAGATAGACTATACCCAGTCGATGGGGCTTTTAACTACCGGACTGTACGTTCCGTTTGCAATGGTTTTGCCATATGTCTTTTCCTTCTATTTAGGCCTTGGTCTTTTAGAGGATAGTGGTTATCTGCCAAGGCTTGCGGTTCTGGCCGATACGATCATGCATAGAATCGGACTGCACGGTTTATCTATCATTCCAATGTTTCTTGGCCTTGGATGTAATGTTCCCGGCGCACTTTCAACCCGTGTTTTAGAGACCAAAAAGCAGAGATTTATTGCTGCAACACTTATGGCGGTAGCGATTCCATGTATCGCCCAGATTGCAATGATTACCGGGCTTATCGGTAGTGTAAGCGGTGGCAGAAGAATCGGGTTTGTTATCGTATTTCTAACGCTTTTCTTGGTGTGGCTCACTCTTGGAATGTTACTTGGGAAAATTATGAAAGGGGAAAGCCCCGAGATATTTATGGAGATACCTCCGTACAGGATACCTTCGGTTTCTGCCACATTTAAAAAACTGTGGATGAGGGTGAGAGCCTTTCTTATCGAAGCCATACCATTTATGCTTTTGGGAGTGCTCATAATCAACGCGCTTTACTCGTTTGGGGTTATTCAGTATATAAGTGTGATTTTTGCACCCGTTATATCAGGTCTACTCGGACTACCGGCAGAGGCAGTTGGTGCGTTGGTTGTCGGTTTTTTGCGAAAGGATGTAGCCATTGGTATGTTAATACCCCTTGGTTTGACGATGAAACAGGTAATTGTTGCAAGTGTTGTGCTGGCAATGTACTTTCCCTGTGTTGCAACTTTTGTTGTTTTGATCAGGGAGCTTGGTGTTGTAGACATGTTAAAATCATCGGTAATCATGGTCGTTTCAGCCTTTTTAGTTGGTGGGTTACTCAATGTTATTTTAGAGGTGGTGCTGTGACATCAAGGACTGTTGAAGAGTATCTGGAAGTGATTTACGAGTTGATACAGGAAAAGGGTTATGCAAGAACAGTTGACATATCATCTCATCTCAAAATACAGCCCCCAAGTGTCACGGAGATGATCCAGAGACTGGATGAAGATGGCTTTCTTATATATGAAAGATATAGGGGTTTAACACTTACGAAAAAGGGGGAAGAACTGGCAAAATCGGTTTGTGACAGGCATAAAATACTTGCAGCCTTTTTAAAGATTTTAGGGGTGGAAGAACGTATTGCCGAAGAGGATGCATGTAAAATCGAGCATAATATAAATTCCGTAACGATGGATCGTCTGACAAGATTTGTTGAATTTGCGCAGGATTCGCCTCATGATCCGGCCTGGTTGGAGCACTTCATACATTATGCCAGAACCGGTACGTTTAAATGCGACGATGAGGGGTAAATTGCATTAAAAAGATAATTTGAAATTCAAACATCAAATTTACATCAAATTTATTACACATCCCGAAAAAGGATATTTGGTGATTATTTCTGAAAAAATCAGGGGTCACGGACCTGCCACTTCACGGGGGCAAAGCCCCCCATTGGCTTTTAAGCCGTATGAAAAACCTCTCTTCACAGATATTTGAGGTCATCGTCGATGAGTATGGAACAGAGGAAGTTTTGAGGCGTTTAGCAGACCCATTCTGGTTTCAGGCATTATCATGTACACTGGCATACGACTGGCATAGCAGTGGAACAACAACCGTTGTTTGTGGTGTCTTAAAATCGGCTATTGACCCCGAAAAGCTTGGCTTTTGTGTTTGTGGAGGTAAGGGAAAAGCATCCAAAAATACGTTAACTGATATTGATGTTTTTGGAAATAAAACAGGCCTCGGTGATCAGAAGATAGAATCAATAAAACATGCCAGTAGAATGTGTGCCAAGGTTGATAATGCCACAATACAGGATGGTTACCAGTTATACCACCATTCAATGATTGTAACTGAAAAAGGATCCTGGGCAGTCATCCAGCAGGGCATGAACCCAGAAGTGGGATATGCAAGGCGTTATCAATGGCTTTGTGGCGTTAAAACTTTCGTCGAAGAACCCCATGAAGGGATCATATGTGATATTTCACATGAAGATGTTTTAAACCTAACCGCAAAGAAAAGTGAGGGTTGTAGAAAAGTCTCCACCGATCTTTCATGCGAAAAACCTGAAAAAATAAAACGTGCCTATGAAACAATCGAACCGATCCGTCCGAAAAATCAGACCACCCTCCTTGATTTTTGCGGAAAAGGCAGTGATAATAAGATGCCTTCATACAGGCTTCCAAAAAGGGTTAACTGGAATGCACTAAAACAGGCGTACGAAATCCAACCGAAAAATTACGAGGAGATGATCGGCATAAGCGGCATAGGCCCCGCAACAATCAGGGGTCTGGCACTTGTATCCGAACTTATCTATGGAGAACGTGCAAGCTGGAAGGACCCTGTCAAGTATTCTTTTGCATATGGTGGAAAAGACGGTGTGCCATACCCTGTTAACAGAAGGGCAATGGACGAGTCGGTAAGCATATTAAAAAACGCAATACGTGAAAGTAAGGTTGACAAAATGGAGCAGATTGATGCCATAAGAAGACTTAAATCATTTGCAGAAGGAGTATCGGTGTGACAGATGAACAAATATTAAAAAAAATAAAATCATTCTGGCAGTTGACCCGTCTTGGTCATGGATTCATGCTTTCAATCGCAGTTGTCATAGGTGCACTGATTGTCGGAAATGTGTTTCTGAAAGTTTATGGGGTGTTATTGGGGGTTTTGGCTGCGATTTTAATCGAAGCGGGCACCTTTTCGTTAAATGACTATTATGATATTGAAGTCGATCGTGAAAATGAGCGGTTGGACCGTCCACTTGTACGCGGGGATATAAAACCAAAAACTGCCTTTACAGCAGGTGTCATTTTGACTGTTATTGGTGTGGCATGCGCATACTTCATAAATAATTGGTGTTTTTTAATAGCACTTTTATCTGCACTTTTTGGTGTCGCATACGATATCAAGTTAAAGGAAACAGGTTTTTTGGGTAATATCTATATCGCATATACGATGGCTATACCATTCCTATTTGGGGGTATGATATTTCAAAATGTTGAAAAGGGAGTTTTGGTTTTAATCGTACTTAGCTTGATTACGTTTCTGTCAGGTCTTGGCAGGGAGATAATGAAAGGTATAATTGATGTAAAGGGAGATAGCCTCAGAGAGGTTAAAACAGTGGCAAGGGTTTATGGAATAAAAAAGGCAAGAATCATATCCATTACCTTTTTTAGCATGGCAGTGGCATTAAGTCCGATTCCTTTCATATACAACCTCAGTGGTTTCAGGAACTACCCGTACCTTGTTTTTGTCCTGATTGCAGATATCATATTCATCTACTCCTGTATAAAGCTAAAAAGCGGGGATAAAGAGGTAATAAACGGGCTTAGAAAGACAACGATTATGGCAATGCTTTTTGGTTTGATTGCGTTTTTTTCAGGGGCGGCGGTAAACTGGGTTTAGTTATAACTATGCGCCCCCCACCAGCGCATCACGAACAAAGATATGAGGGGAGCCATCACTTACAGGGACCAGCTGGCCATTTTTACCACAGTAACCCGGATTAAATTTCAGATCGTCTCCAACTGCCTCAACCTTTTTCAATATGTCCAGTGTCTCGCCAGACAGTGATACATCCCTCAAGGATTCGGTAAGCACCCCATTTTTTATAATGTAACCCCGTTCGGCATTGAACTGGAATATACCTTCACCTGTGCTTACCTGCCCACCTCTTGATCCGATCAGGTAAACACCATCTTTTATGTCCTCGAGCATAACATCAAAAGAGCAATCCCCGTTTCCAATATACGTGTTACTCATCCGAACAATCGGATCTGAATAATCTTCTGCGCGTGCATTTCCTTCATCGCCGCCTAATTTTGATGCAGTCTCTCGGCTGTGTAGATATGACCTTAAGATACCTTTATCTATGAGCGTTTTTTTCTTTGAGGGTATACCCTCATCGTCTAACGGAAAATAACCAAATTCCTTTAAGCAGGGATCATCATAGACACTCACATTTTCAGATGCGATCTTTTCACCCACTTTATCCTTTAAAATTGAGTTTTCTTCAAGTACCAGATCTGCTTCTGCGGCATGTCCCAGCGCTTCATGTATAAATACACCTGCCAGCTCCTGATCAAGTACAACGGGCATCTTACCCCCGGGCGGTTTTTTTGCAGACAGAAGATTAACTGCCGTCTCTGACGCCTTTTTGGCGAGTAAAGTGGGATCAAAGCCATCGAATAACTCAAAGCCACATATTCCATATCTGTTTTCCCTGCCCGTTTGA
>DAOWMC010000072.1 GCA_030643285.1 Methanobacteriota archaeon
CATTTTAGCCATTTTTTCGCCTTTAATATCAATCCAATCCAAATTTATCAATCCAATTCCTTTTTTAGCCGCGAGTTTAAGATGTTTTATTTTAGATGGCTTATAGCCAAGTATAGACACCGCGACACTGTCCGTGGCAACAGCGTTATCACCACATATAATTAAGTTGAGATCGATGGGATTGCCCTTAAATGGACCTTCACCTTCCATGCCAACGGTGGCGTCTACGATTGAAAGATGCGGTGGAAAAGCCTTGACAATATCAACTATCACCTCACTTAGCCCCAATTTATGGTATTTAGCCTTATGCTTCTCCGGAAGGGCTCCGAACATGCATTTTAAACTTAAAGTGACATCCGCAAGACTATGTGTTTTAGCAACTGGGACACTTATGATAACATCAGCTTCTGTAATCGCCTTTGAAATTTTAAGTTCTTTCAAGGTATATGCATCTGGAACATCACTTGTGACCATTTCGCCCCTGCTTAGATCCACAATTTCAGCACCCAATGACTCCACAGCTTTACGGATTCCAGTTTCACCGAGCATTCTATCCGCATCATACATCTCCGAATCGGCTTCTCCAACGATAACTCGACTTGCTCTATCCTGGACAAGTTCGATTAAAGCTGAAATGATTTCAGGGCTGGTATATGAGCCTTTTTTACCAGGCACACCCCCACAAACATTGGGCTTGATGAAAACAACGTCTCCTGATTTTACAAACCTGTCAATTCCACCCAGAAGCGCTATTGCCTCAGAAACCATATTTTTGGGTTCTTTACCTCTAACAATTGAAACCATGTTCATTATTTCACCCTTTTATAGCCCCCCTCTATTGGTCTTCGGTTAAGTATTTTACCATTTAATCTGGATATATCTTTGGGAAATATGATAATTCCCCATTGACCTCACACACCGTAGCTTTATATAGTTACGCGACCCTTTTTCGATATGACCTCAAGTGATGGTAGCTGGTATGAATGATTTACACCTGAACTTGCCTCCTTTCTCAAGTAATGTCTTAATTTATACCGCATAATGAAACATTAAAAATTCATGCCAACTCCATGTATGATCTGTCCATAGTTGATACAGGTGTCGGCGTAGTAATCTGGCAGAATATAAGTATAGTCATCGTCTTGCCTTCTTAAAATGGGAGTTCTGTTCTGTCAAATGTCTTTTCCCTGCTCCCTCAAGTAATATTTACATTTTGGATTCTGGCAGGTTATATCTATCTTGCTTTTGGGTCTTAGCCATCTGGTATCACAATAGATGAATAAGTGACATTTATATTAATTATGCAATCTATTTAAGGACACTGCTGATTTTATAGCAGGTTCCAACATTTCAACGACCTATCGTAGCTTCGCTTCGATAGGTCATAGGTCATATATCACCACGAGCGAAAATTAAAAAAGGTTAGCGTTAAAAATGTAAAAGTTAAGTAAAAAAGATTACAATTAAAACATGACGTTACATGACAAGAATAAAAATGGTCACGGTCCAATTAATATTATTTTTTCTACTTTTACCGGCAGCTCTGGCATCTATTGACCACGTGATTATATGCGAGTTCTATCCCGATACTTACACATACCGCGATGCAGATGAGTATATGGCAATATATAATCCAACCGATCAAACAATCGATATTTCAGGTTGGACAATTAGCGATAGAGAGGGGATTATTACATTTCCAGAAGGCTCGAACATAGGTAAAAATCAAAGATTGTTGATAACCAAAAACGCTATCCAATTCAAAAAAGAAAGCAAAAAAATCCCTGATTTTGAGTACGGTGCGACTGATTCGAATGTGACCCAAATGTCGGGTGGTAAGATTCAGCTACGAAATGGCGGTGATGAGCTATTACTCTCCGACAAGAAGGGAAAACCTGTTGATGTTGTTATATATGGGGATTCTAACTATATCGGACAAGGCTGGCATGGACCGTCAATTGGAAGGGCGTATGAGGGTGTAATATTTGAAAGGGATATTGAAGAAGAGATTTTGGATACTGACTCAATGGAGGATTGGAATGATCTAAGAGTTTATCACATAGGCCAGTCTCATTTTCCGGTTAATTCTTTTAATTTTTCCGGGACAGTTTGTTTGTTTGCCTCGCCCGATTGTAGCTTTGAAGTTGTGACAGAAGCAATAGATGATTCGGAAAAATCACTTTACATATGTGCTTATGAGTTTGATAACATAGAAATTGCAAAGCATGTAATAAATGCGAAAAGGCGCGGTGTAGATGTAAGAATGCTTTTGGAGGGTGCACCGGTCGATGCGGTCAGTCAGGGGTCCCGTATCGTTTCAAGTGAGATCGCAAATGCCGGTGGACATGTCGCTTTTATGATTGAAAATGAAACGGTACATGACAGGTACCGGTATCTCCATGCAAAGTATATATTGATAGATAATAAAACAACATTGATCACCACTGAAAATTTTAAATATACAGGCATCCCAAAAGACAATTCGTTTGGAAACAGGGGATGGGGCATAATTATAGAGGATGTAAATGTAACCTCCTATTTTCTGGATGTTTTTGAAGATGACTGTAAAGGCGATGATATCTCAATTGTAAAAGCAAAGGCACGGGCAGAGGCAGAGGCAGGAGCAAAGGAATTTGATGTAAACATCAGAGAAGAACCATCAATTCAGGTGGGAGATTACAATCCTATCTTTAAATCTAAAAAGATATATGGGGACTTCACAGTCATACCCGTTATCGCTCCTGACACCGCGCTTTTGAATGAAACTGTATTAGGTCTGATAAATTCTGCTAAAAGTAGCATTTATATAGAGCAAAACTATATCCATAAAAATTGGGGGGATGACCCTAATAAGTATCTGGAAGCAGTTATAGATGCGGCAAGAAGGGGGTGTGAGGTTAAGATACTTTTAGACAACAGCTGGTACAATACTGACACAAATTCCGAGGTAATGCTGTATCTAAATAAATTAGCCGAAGATGAAAACCTTGACATTCAGGTAAGGTTTGTTAGGGACGATCTAAATGTGGACAAACTGCACACAAAGGGGGTGATCGTTGATGGGAATAAAACATTTATATCAAGCATAAACTGGAATAAAAACAGTCCGGCACAAAATAGGGAGGTTGGTGTAATTGTGGTAAATTCAGAAGTTTCCGACTACTTTACAGATATTTTTATGCATGACTTTGGAAACACCCAAAGCGATAGCGATAATAAAAAGGAGGGTGATAGGGAAGGGGATGAACCCATCCATATAATTATAGCCTTGATTTTAGCTATATTGATTGTTGGTGCTGTTTTATATGAAATCAGGCGATACTTAGAGTAGCCCGATGCTTTCAAGCTCCTCTACTACTTTTTCTACAGCGGTTGTTGCATCATTAATGCTTTTACCACCGGTTATAACGATCTTTCCGGACCCGAATATAAGAACAACTACTTTTGGCTTCTTTATTCTGTAAACAAGCCCAGGAAACATCTCAGGTTCATATTCCACGTTTTCGAGTCCCAGTCCAACTGCAATTGCATTCAGATCAATCATATGCGTATCGAGCACTGCGGTTGCCACAATGTTCTGGATATTTACCTCGGGATCCTCTATTATATCAATTCCCAGGCCCTTCATCTTTCCAAAAACTTTGGCCAGTCCGGTATGGACATCAGCAATGCTTTTTGCCCCGGTGCACACAATTTTCCCTGATTTGAAGATTAACGCAGCCACTTTTGGATCCTTTGTTCTATACACAATACCTGGAAAGCGTTCCCTATCATACTCTGCGTCCTCTACAGTTGCTGCAAACTCCTTAAGGTCTATCTCCTGCTTTATATTTGTTGATGCTACTACATTTTCAATTTTTATCGTATATCTTTTTGAAGCTTCGGTCATAACCACATCCCTCTTTCAATTTCATTTCCGGTTTTTTTTTATGTCATTTTGTCACAATAGATACTTAAAAATATTGGTATAATGTTAGTATAACTGCCCTATGGCATAACATAGGATAATATCACTTATCTACAATTTCCACCATATCACAAGCAGTCTTTATCAATCTTAACCATGTGTTAAGTGATGCCCTTAACATAACAACATCATCGGTGCATATGCAAATTCGTAAGCTATTACCATCCATCTTCAATTCAATTTCGGAGCGCTTAGAAGGAGAATCACTTAATTCAGGTAAGATCGATTCAAATACGATATCCACACTATCGTAATCCAACCCGATTTCAATTTCAGCTTTATTTTCCATTATATAGATTTCACCTTTTTTATTACACTTGCCCTCCCTTTTATAAGCAACCTGTTTCCACAATATTGGCATCTGATTCCTTGATGCTCATAGTCTATTTCAACACCCCTTTTACATCTTGCACAGTAATATCCCAAGATATACACCTTCTAACATATTCCAAGTAAACTCACGCAACATCCTATATATCTTTTTCTTAAAAACTTATGCCCTTTTTTTGGGAATGTAGTCATCAGCTCGAAGTATAAGCTGTGCGGTTTGACTTGCACCTGAAATAATCCTCTTTTTGGTTATTAGCGGCTCTATCACTCCATTTTCTATTGTATCAACAATTTTTCCGCTGAGTACATCCAATCCATAATATGCCCCGTCGGTTTCGTGATGCTTTATTAACTCTATTACAGCAGAGATCGGATCTTGGCCACTGTTATGGGCCAGAGTTTTTGGTATCGTCAAAAGGGCATCTGCATAGGCCAGAACTGCAAGTTGTTTTTTTGTCTTTACCGAAAGCGCATATTTTTTTATGGCCTGCGAGAGATAAGTTTCGGTAGCTCCGCCACCAGGCAATATCATCTTATGCAAAATTGCGTTTGATGTGGTATTAAGCGCATCGTGAAGTGTCTGGTAGGTCTCATCGATAACCTGTTTACTACCACCCCTGATGAGAATGGTTGCAACACCTTCAAGTTCAAAATAGACGAATTTGTAATCGCTGAGTTTTTTTTGGTATACCCTTTTTGCGTATCCGAGATCCTCAGAAGAAATCGAATCAATATCCGCAATCACTTTTGCACCGGTCGCCTTAGATATCCTGTTTATGTCCCTCCTCATCACATTTGATGTTGCCAGTATTCCGGCATCACCAAGATAGCCAATTACAATGCTATCCATCCTTTTAAGATCCATTACAACATTTGCACCCGTTTCTTTGATTTTATCGGCAATATTTTTAAAAAATTCGTATGTATAAAGGTGCATATCCTCTATCTGAGATGGGTCGTCGACATTCAATTCTATCCATTTTTTCTGCTTGATCTCATCAAAAGTTATATCTGCATCGAATAAAAGTATCTTGGCTTCTTCTATATTGGTCGGCACATTTGGTGGCATAACCTGTGTCTCGATAATCAATCCATCAACCAGCTCAGTCTCAGCTGTACTTTGTCCCTGAACCCGCTCAAAGTACACACAATCCACATCTGGAGTTTTTAAGACGGTTTCTACGACCATATCCGCAAACATGTCTTTATACTGATCCAGAGTCTTGCTATTCAATGAACAAAAAGCAACCTGTCTTAGCATCGTATCTTTCATCGGCACTGCCAGTTTTTCGATGTGTTCCATCGCCTGCAGAGAAGCGGATTTGTATCCATTAACAATCGTCGTGGGATGAAGCCCCAACTCGATTAATTTAAGGGCACCATCCAAAAGCGCTCCTGTAAAAATAACAGTAGAAGTGGTCCCATCACCAACCTCCTCATCGATTGATTTTGTTAGATCGACAAGAACCTTTTCAATGGGGTGTATAACCTCTATGTTATCAAATATAGTTCTTCCGTCCCTTGTTACCATTATAAAATTATCCCGGTCAACAATGATCTTATGAGAACCTAATGGCCCAAGAGAGCTTCTAATCAGATCCACAAAAGCATTCGCAACTATAATATTGGTCCCGATAACCCTTCTTTGAGTATCCTTGCCAAATTTACCTTTGGACTTATCAGACTTTTTTACTCCACCAGACTTATTCTTTACCATTTTTTATTAC
>DAOWMC010000229.1 GCA_030643285.1 Methanobacteriota archaeon
GGTAGAGGAAAACATAATCTGGCCTGTAAAGTACCATGATAAGATAAAAGCTGCCAATTTAAGGATACCAAGGGGATTGATATTCGAAGGTGAAAGGGGTATGGGCAAAACCCTTTTGAGTAAGATAATCGCAAGCAAAATAGAGGGAGGAACGTTTATAAAGGCCAAGCCATCAGGCATCCAGAGGTTAGGGTGGGATTATGTATTTGAGGTGGCAAGGACCTTGGAACCATCCATACTTTATATAGAAGATATCGAGACCTTA
Source organism: Methanobacteriota archaeon (assembly GCA_030643285.1). Taxonomy (GTDB): domain Archaea; phylum Halobacteriota; class Syntropharchaeia; order DAOWMC01; family DAOWMC01; genus DAOWMC01. The sequence continues at coordinate 266 of DAOWMC010000229.1, forward strand.
ACACCTGCCAAACAAAGGCTTGGGGGTATGATTGCCACAGTTGGCGAAGTTTCTTTGACAGATGCCCTTGACTACATTGATGGAACTGAAGAGAGGAGTAACATAATGATCATAGCCTCAACAAATGTCCCTGAGCTTGTGGATTCGGGTATTATCGACAGGCCAGGGAGAATAGATAGAAGGTTGGTGTTTGATCCAAAGAACACAAAGGACTTTGGAACTTCATGGAAAGAGGACGTTTTCAGGATACATCTGCGCGGACATAAATTAGAAGAGGGCCTGGATGTTTCAAAACTGGCAAAGATGATTGGAGATCATCCCTATACAGGAAGCCACATCGAAGAGCTTATCCACACAGCCAAGCTTGAGGCATTAAGGTGTGCAAACATAGAGGAGATAAGCCTGGAAGATGCTGGAAATATTGTACTTAGACAAGTCGACTTTGAAAGAGCTAAAAACAGAGTTGAACGCATCGTAAAAAGAAGTTTTGGTGCCCCTGAAGTCTCATAAGTATAAACATATGAAAATACTGCCATCTTCACTCAGGGAAAAAAAGAGATACATTGTTTTTGAGATTCTGTCAGATCGGGAAATGGTCAAACAGGATCTGATAAGGGCAATATGGAACTCAGCTTACTCTCTTTATGGGGATGTGGGAACAAGTAAAATAGGCCTTTGGCTTTTGAACTTCGATGGGAAGCGAGGGGTTGTCAGATGTGCAAGAGATAAAACCGAGGAGGTCAGAGCTTTGCTTTCTGCGATCAATAGCCTTGATGAGCGTCAGGTTGCCATTTCGGTAATACGTGTTTGTGGGACAATTAAGGGAACAAAAAGATTTTTCAGGTCGTAACCTTGTATACCTAACTCATGTCAGAAAATAAAAGAAATGTACTGTTTACGGCTCCTATTGAATGGTGGAAGCGAACGAGCTGGGGCACCCCGGTAGAGGTTTCCGCATCCATATATGGCCTTGATTTTTTAGTTGAAAATATTGATACTCCTCACAAGCTTTTGCAATTTCCGACATGGGAAGAATATACAAACTGTTTAAAAAGTGGCGAATTTACCGATGTTTGTATCTCATTTTTACTCAATCATACCGACATTGTGGAAGAAATGGTAAAAAAGACAAGAGAAATATCCGATGTTAAGATTATAGGTGGAGGGCACGGGGCATTTAACAAAAAACCTGTAAATGATATGTTTGATGATGTCTGCATGGGGTGGGGTGTCGAATGGGTTAAAAAGTGGCTTAATGAACCTATAAACACACCACCTTATAAGCTCCCTGTATCGGATTTGAAGTTTGCATTCGGTCCGGTAAAAACGACAATGGGTTCAATTGTTGGAAATGCAGGTTGTCCATTTGGATGTGACTTTTGCCAGATTACAATGGAATATGATAAACCGATGCAGTTGATTACACCGGCTCAGGCAGTGGCCCACATGAAGGAGAATAAAAGGCGCTTTTATTTTTTCCAGGATGATAACTTCTTTTTGCATAAAAAATGGATTAAAGAATTCTTTTCCGAAAGGAAAAAACAGGAAGTTGATACGCCATGGCTTGCATGGGGTGGGACAGAGCTTCTAAATAAATATGACATACCGGAACTGGTAGAAAATGGTTTTATCGGGGTCTGGGTAGGCTACGAGAGAAGTGATCTGACCAAAACATCCACCTCTGAAGAAGTGACAAAAGAGTTAATCGACAACGATGTTTTGCTCCTCGGATCATTCATAATCGGTTGGGAAGATCAGACGATGAAAGACATAGAAAGAGAAATTAATTGGGCTTCAAAGCTAAACTGTGATCTTTACTTTTTCGCATGCTATGTACCATTGCCAAACACGGCCAAATGGGATCATTTTAAGGATCGTGTTGTAATAACCGAACCAAGAAAATGGGGCTCTGGAGAATACATGGTATGGGAACACCCCAATATAGAGCGAGAATGGCTCGAAAATACGCTGAACGATGCATATAAAAGGACTAAACCAAACATAATGAGGATTGCAAAAATTGTGGCCAATTCACAGCTGAAGCGAAAATGGGTGTAGCCAGAGTGAGCTCCTGTTCATCGAGCTCCTTAAGTTCAAAAAAACAGTTTGAAAAACACTCAAACAGTTTTAAAAAGAATGTACCATGTATTTAGTCCGATACTCGGAAATTGCACTTAAGTCTGAGCCTGTCAGGCGGGATTGGGAAAACAGATTGGTCCATAATATCAAAAGATCACTTGGAACACAGAATGTACAAAAAGAAAGAGGTAGAATCTGGGTTAAAGAAGGCGATCCCAAAAAGCTTAAAAAAATTCTTGGAATTCAATCATTTTCTCCATGCAGTCAATGTGGGCTGGATGAGTTAGAA
>DAOWMC010000130.1 GCA_030643285.1 Methanobacteriota archaeon
AAAAATGGTAAAAATATTCAAAAAGTCAAGTTGCTTACACAGAGACATCATAGTTTAGATGATATTATTATCCAATAACCTCAATAGTTAGTACCATGGTTGTATGCTTTGGATGTTCGTGTTTATGTGATGATATTGAAGTTGATATCGAATCCGGTGAGGTTAAAGAGGTTAGAAACGCATGTAGAATCGGTGCGGACTTATTTTTTGATCGTAGGGTAAACAGATCAAAATGCACGGTAGACGGGGATCATAAAAATTACGATGACGCTTTGAAATATGCCATAGATATTTTAAATGAGGCAGAGAACCCTTTTATATATGGTCTGGACTGTTCAACTTTGGAAACACAAGAAAAGGCAGTCGGGCTGGCCAGAAAATTAAATGCAGGTATGGATGATTCCTCCTCTTTTTCTGATGGTGCGATTGTAGAAAAGATATTTAAAAAGAGTATAAAGACATGCACTTTGGAGGATGTTAGAAATGAATCTGATGTAATTGTGTATTGGGGATCTGACCCCTCAAACTCTCACCCCCGGCATCTATCAAAGTTTTCTTACTTTCCCCGAGGAGAGCATCGTCAAAAAGGCTGGGAAATTGATAGGACCCTTGTATGCATTGATGTCCGGCAATCTTCAACGATGAAGATTTCAAGAAAGAAATATATTATCAAACCCGAAAGTGACAAAAAATTGGTCGGTGAAATAATTGATGCGATGGGTGGTAAAGTACCTCAATCCCATGAAATTGGGATAGATGCCAAGAAACTGATTGATCTTTCAAATTTGCTAAAAAAAGCACGTCATGGAATTATATTTAGTGGTATGGGTTTAACGTGTGCTCTGAAAAATGATTTGGGGGGTTTAGAAGCCATAATGGAAAAAATGAATGAGCTGACTGATTTTCATCTGATTCCTATGTTAGAGCACTATAACACACGAGGATTTAATGAAACGCTTTACAGCCGCACCGGATATGTAAATAGCGTAAAATTCAATTCAAAAGGTGCAACAGATCATGGCCCGGAACACTCCTTTGTAGAATCCTTGATTCATAACAAGTTTGATGCTGCTTTGATTGTCGGATCAGATCCCCTGTCAAACATACCATATTCCATATCTAACAAATTAAGTAAAATACCGACGATTACGATTGATTCGGTTAATACACCAACCACCGCCATTTCCAAGGTTGTGATTCCAAGTGCAAAAGATGGCATTGAATCGAAGGGAAGAGTACTTCGTATGGATGGAATCGAGCTAAATCTGGAAAAAATCATTGATAGTTCGGTTATGACCGAAGAAAAAATTATTACTGCGTTAATTGAGGGGGTTTCGGTTTAATCATTGCCCTTTTATGATGGCGTAACATCGATAGGCTTAAGCCAATGGAAAATCCATAGAAATTGAGATTATGGTAGCTTCGAACAAGATTAAAATAGCCTGTGCTAACTGTGGTCACGTTCATGAGATTTCTAAGTTGAGGAAGGTAAAAACAAGAACCTGTGAATTGTGCGAGCGAAAGTTTAAGGTGAGCCCCGGTGGCAAAACCGAGTCCATACCTTTTGTAAAAATACAGGCATGTTTTGTTGCTACGGCTGCATATGGAACACCGTTTGCACAGGAGATAGACGTCCTGAGGGATTATAGAGACGATGTTTTATCTGAAAACTCACCTGGAAGAGCATTTGTTAGGTTCTATTATAAAGTTAGCCCACCAATTGCAAATGTAATAGGAAGACACGAGTCATTAAGAAAAATTGTGCGTAAAATGCTAAACGTGGTTGTTCTTTTGCTTAAGTAAAATCTTTATCCCCCACTCACCCCTTATCTTACCAAGTTTCTCAAGGATGCTTTTTTATAAGAAACAGCCAGAGTAGGTGGTTAAATCGGTAGGTTTATAGAGTTAAGGTTTCGATCTACTGTAATTTGGGGGATAAAAATTTAAAATTAGCACGGTGAGTTTATTTATGTCGGAGGGAGCACTACACGATCTAAAGGTATTGGAATACGGTGAGTTCGTCTCTGGTCCTTATTGCACGAAGCTACTTGCAGACCTGGGAGCTGAAGTTACAAAGATTGAAAAGCCTGTTATTGGGGATATGGCAAGAAGAAGGGGGCCATTTTTGGGGGATATTCCACATCCTGAGCATAGCGGACTTTTTTTATATTTAAACACGAATAAATTGGGAATTACATTAAATCCCAGTACAACAACAGGAAAAAAGATATTTAAGGAATTGATAGAAAAAACAGACATCCTGGTAGAGGCTAATCAGCCAAAGATGATGGAAGATTCCGGTTTGAGCTATGAAAAGTTAAAGGAGATCAATCCTAAGCTTATAATGACTTCAATTACGCCCTTTGGGCAGACCGGCCCATATAAGGACTATAAAGCCTATAACCTCAATGTATTTTTGAGTGGAGGATTGGGATGCATATTTTCCAAACACCCACCCACAAAGACAGGGGGATTTGTGGGAGATTACGCGGGGGGTCTAAACGCTGCACTCGGAACGTTAGGTGCTGTAAGTGCCCGTGATAAAAATGGTTCCGGACAACATGTGGATGTCTCCAAGCAGGAGACGATGATTGGCCTTCAGAGGGTAACTGCTGTGACTTATCCAAATGAAGGGCAGAGCAAGAATCTGATGACACTTTTAGGCGGTAGCATGGGCGGTCTTATGAAGTGTGAGGATGGACATGCGATAGCAACGACTGCAGAGGCACATCAGTGGAAGAACTTCACAAAGCTAATTGAGAAACCAGAGTTTGGAGACGATAAAAGATATGTGAACATGTTTTCTCGTGCCGTACACTATAAGAAGATAGAGCCACATGTAACAGAATGGATGATGAGCCACACCAAGGAAGAGATATATCACAAAGGTCAGGCGTTGAGTTGCCCCATTGTTCCGGTAAGATCCTCCGATGAAATCGTAAATTGCAAGCAGATGGAGGCAAGAGACTTCTTTTTGGAGATTGATCACCCCGAGGCGGGGAGGTTGAAGTATCCGCAGGCAGCTTACAGGTTCTCAAAGACGCCCTGGAAAGTTTACCGACGGGCTCCTCTTTTGGGTGAGCATAACGAAGAGATATACTGTAACAGGTTGGGTTACACAAAGAAAGATCTGGTGATGATGGCAGAAGGTGGTATCATATGAGCGATAAAGGAGCCTTAGACGGATTAAGAATTCTCGATTTCACATTTGCATGGGCAGGCCCGTATGCCACAGAACTACTGGCATTTATGGGAGCAGAAGTCATTAAGGTGGAGAGTAAAAAAAGGCTCGACCACTCAAGAACGATCTCTTTGACGACGACACAGGTCTTCACAGGAACCGAACAATCCCCCGTATACAACGACCTGAACCTGAATAAACTTTGCGTGAGTCTCAATTTAAAGGAGCCAGAGGCAATTAAGATCGCAATGGAAATCGCAAAGGGATGCGATGTCGTGATACAGAACATGCGGCCAGGTGTTATGGATAGGCTTGGTCTTGGCTACGAGGCGATAAGAGAGGTGCGGCCAGACATAATTTATGTCTCTTCATCGGCCCGTGGGGCAATCGGCCCTGAAAAAAATTATATAGGATACGCCCCCAGTTTTGGTGCCCTTAGCGGATTATCCCATATTACAGGCTATCCTGATACTGCACCGGCGATGTTGATGGGGGAAATTGATCTTATCAGTGCCACAACCTCTGCATTTACGATTCTTTCCGCACTGCACCACAGGCAGAAAACCGGAGAGGGGCAGCATATCGATCTATCCTCTTCAGAGTCGATCAGCGTCCTTATGGGCGAGGTATTTATGGATTATACGATGAACGACCGTATTCAAAATCGAAACGGCAATCGCGATGAGATCATGGCCCCTCATAACTCTTATCGTTGTAAAGAAGATGGATGGGTAACTATCGCAGTAGGAAGCGAAGATGAATGGAAGGCACTCTGTAATGCAATTGGAAGAATTGAGTTGATAGAGGACGACAGATTCTCCGATGCATACAACAGGTGGAATAATCAGGAAGAACTTGATCTGATCATAAACGAATGGACATCCAAATATTCTCACAAAAAAGGAATGGAAATTCTACAAAATGTCGGGGTTGCAACGGTGCCATACCTTAACAGTAAAAAACTGTTCTGCGACCCCCCTCTAAAGGCACGTGAATTTTCCCGTGAAGACGAGCATTCGGGTATAGGAAAACGAAAAGTGGCAGGCCCACCCCGGAAATTTTCTTGTCCACC
>DAOWMC010000071.1 GCA_030643285.1 Methanobacteriota archaeon
ATGCAATTGAAAAGGCTGGTTATACCGAGAAAGTAAAGATTGGCATGGATGTTGCCGCATCTGAGTTTTTTTTGGATGGCACGTACGATCTGGATTTTAAGAACCCTGATAACGACGGGAGCATGAAAAAAGATGGAGACGGGATGGTGGAACTGTACAAAGAGTTCATCGAAGAATACGGACTGATTTCGATAGAAGATCCGTTTGACCAGGACGATTGGGAATCTTATCCTAAGCTTACCGCATCGGTTGGGGACAAGGTGCAGATAGTTGGGGACGATCTACTCGTCACAAATCCGAAGCGAATAAAAATGGCAATTGATAAAAATGCAGTGAATGGGCTACTTCTAAAGGTTAACCAGATAGGAAGTGTCAGCGAGAGTATAGAGGCATGCAAGATGTCACAGGATGCCGGCTGGAGTGTGATGGTAAGCCATAGAAGCGGAGAGACGGAAGATACCTTCATTGCGGATCTGGTAGTCGGATTAAAGACAGGTCAGATAAAGACAGGGGCTCCATGCAGATCTGAAAGACTGTCAAAGTATAACCAGCTTTTGAGGATTGAAGAAGGGTTAGGTGATGATTGTAGCTATGCAGGGAATGATTTTAGGAATCCGTGATTGGTTATTCTGTGATTAAACATGTGAATAATCCTTAAAGATATTCCAACTACATTTCCCATGTTGTTTGGTTACCGAACTCCACGTTAAAAATCAAAAAATTTAACAGCTTATATGTGGATGTTAATGAAGAAATATGGAGTGTTAAAAAATGGCTGAAATCTTATTATCAGGTCCGGAGGATAAATTAGCAGTTATTTCCGGTGAAAAAAGGATAACCTATGGTGAATTAAAGGAACGAATTTTCAGGTTGGCAAATGGATTGCAGGATCTCGGGATGACGAGCAGTGACAACCTCGGAACGATGCTTTATAACACAAACGAATTCATCGAAGGAATGTTTGCCCCAATGCTAATGGGGAGTACAACAACGCCGATAAACTGGCATCTAAAAGGAGATGAACTTGCATATGTTATTAGTAATTCTGATTCAAGGACTTTGATATTCGATGAAGGGTTTTTGGACAATATTCTTCAAATTAAAAGTGATTTGGGGGGCGTCAAAAACTTTGTTGTTGTCGGAGATGTTGATAAGAGTAAAATAACAGACGACATGATTTTATACGATGATCTTTTAGAAAAAGCTTCAAAAGAAAAACCAACACCACCTGAATCTGCCGAAATGGGGATTCTTATGTATACAGGTGGGACCACGGGCCGTCCGAAAGGTGCTAATTGGGGCTCACTTTTCGGATCTTTGTCAAGCAAATCCAAGGATAAGAATAAGGGTAAAGATAAGGATAAAAGTAAGGATACGATGAAATATACGATGGGTATGATGCAGAATCTCGTAAGCGGCTTTGGGTATGCAAAGACTACAAACATACATCTGGCCGCAGGCCCACTTTACCATGCGGCACCGTACGCATTTGCGTTGATTACCTATGTATTCCGCGGAACAATAATAACAATGAAAAAGTTCAAGCCAGAAGAAGCTTTAAAATTGATTGAAACTGAGAAAGCTTCGACAAGTTTCATGGCACCCACGCTTGTAAAGCGTGTTATGAATGTAGCGGATAAAGACAAATACGATGTTAGCTCGATGAAATCGATAATTATTGCAGCTGCCCCATGTCCGGCTTCACTTAAAAAGGAGGCTGTAGATTACTTTGGGCCCGTCATATACGAATTCTATGGTTCATCAGATGCTGCTATTAACACAATTTTAAAACCTGGGCACTACAAGAAAGACCCTTCTAAATTTGCAAGTGTAGGAAAAGTTGCCAAAGGAAATGATATGAAAATACTCGATGAAAACGGGAATGAATGTCCACCTGGGGTTCAAGGAGAGCTTTACGTGAAAAACGCACTGACAATAGGTCTTGAATATTATAAAGACCCGGATAAAACGCAGAAGGCATTTCGTATAATTGATGGCGAGGCGTATTTTGATGAGGGTGAGATAATGGTAAAGGACGAGGAGGGATTCTTCTTCGTTGCAGATAGAAAAAAGGACATGATAATAAGTGGTGGTGTTAACATTTACCCAGCTGAGATCGAAGAGGTTCTTCACACACATCCGAAGATCATGGATGTTGCAGTCATCGGAGTTCCGGATGATGATTGGGGTGAATCTGTAAAGGCAATTGTGGTTCTAAAGGATGGACAAACCGCAACAGAGGAAGAAATTATGAAGTTCGGTAAAGAAAACCTGTCCGGTTACAAAAAGCCAAAATCGGTAGATTTTTTTGATGAACTTCCGAGGCATCCTGACGGAAAGTTAATGAAAAGGGATCTTCGGAAAAAGTACTGGGGTGACAAAAAACTGAGCGATTTTTAGCTCAGTCCAACCTTTTTTCAACCTCTATCCATTCCCCTTTTTTTTCAATTTCTTCAAATCCCATTTTTTTGAATAACCCTAAGGACTGGTAATTCGAGTCAAGTATACGGGCTTTGACTTTCTTATAACCACCCAGGGAAAATCTCAGAAGTTCCTCGGTTAAAAGATCGAACCCAATCTTTAGTCCTTGATCTTTTGGGCAAACCGCAATCTGGTAAATCCAGACCTCCCCCTCATTTTTCTTATCAATGTTTGGAAAACCGACTATAAATCCAATAGCTTCATCAATTTTTTTTGCAATCAGAAAGTATCTTTTAAAACAAATAGCAAGATACTCATATGTGCTACAAACTCCTCCCCTTAGTGGGGGACAAATCCGGGCAAGCTCTTCTATAACTTCCGAATCTTCTTCCTCTGCTTCGGTTATCGTGTATTTCATTACCATTTCACCCGTTATAATTTTATTATAGACACCACCATGCAAAATACATTTTTTGCTTTTCCTTATTTTATTAACCAACTTTATATACCAATATATACCAATTTGTTATTTGGGAAAGAATGGAGGATAAGATTTGATTCAGTTGAACGGCTACATAATTTTTCTTTTAATATTTGCGGCTTATTCCATAATCGTTGCCGTACTTGACAAAAAAGAGATACTTAAAAAATATAATATCACTGCATATGGGCCAATTCTAATGATTCGGACACAGTGGGGGCAGGGCTTGTTAGAATCACTGTCAAAGACGAAGCGGTTTTGGAGGGCTTATGCAAACATCGGAATTCCTCTGATGGTCGTCTGTATGATTCTTATGCTTTTTTTGCTTTTGTTTCAGGCGTATATTGTGGTGTCCAAATACGTAAATAATCGTGAGATGCTCCCACCTGAACTTACAAATCCAAGAAATATGTTACTTTTGCCGGGGGTGAACCCAATGTTACCATGGTCGTGGACTGTGTGGATCATAATTGGCATGATCGTTGCAATTATTGTTCATGAGTTTTCGCATGGTATACTGTGCAAGGTAGAGGGCATAAAGGTCAAATCCATGGGGGCTCTATTTGCCCTGATTCCAATTGGTGCGTTTGCCGAGCCCGACGAAACCCAGCTATTTGGCCCTAAAGAGGGTGATGAAACTGATGAAAGCTTTGAAGGGCAAACGGCAAGTAGTATCCAGAGATCAAGAATCCTTGCCGCCGGGGTCATGAGTAATTTTGTTATTGCTGCCATAGCTTTTATTCTCTTTTTCGGTCTGATTTCAACTTCGATTGCCCCTGCCGCCGAAGGTGTTCCAATAGGGGACGTCATGGATGACTTTCCTGCAAAAGAAGCAGGGATTAAAGCGGGTATGATTATCACCGGTATGGATGGGGTGCAAATAAAAAACGCCCATGATTTTTTAGTTTTCATAAATAAAACAAAACCGGGACAAATTATCGAAGTTGAAGTGAATTCAGGGGAGGTTTTTGAGCTGAACCTAACATCAGACCCACACAACCTGACTACGATCGGGTATTTAGGAATATACAGTGAGCCCAGAGGAACCAAAGAATATTTTACCTTTCTGAAAGATTTACCAAAATCTATCGGAGGGTGGCTGATCATCTGGGGGTTGCCTATAATAATCGGCTTTGGTGGCTTTGACGGCTCACTTATACCTTTTTATAAGCCGGTTGGTCCTTTTGCTTTTATGGGAAATGGAATATTCTGGATTGCAAATTCACTGCTCTGGATAGGTTTTATAAACCTTGTAATAGCAACATTCAACTCGCTTCCCGCGATTCCCCTGGATGGTGGCCATGTGTTTAGAGAAATATTAAATTCATTGATCGGGAAAATCGTAAAAGATGGAAAAAAGAGGGCTAAGGTTTCAGAGGTTGTGATTAATTCGATGGCCCTGACAATACTACTTCTAATCCTGTTCCCATTTATATTCTCATTCCTACTGAGGTAGTTTTAGAATTTAGATCTCACATGCTTCAACGATCTCATATCCCTCGACAAAAACAAATCCGTTTTTGGCTGCATACGCTTTTGCATCATCCTTTGACAGTGCTTTTCCCGTATCTGCATCGAGCATTTCACATATTGCAACAGCGGGGGTAATTCCTGCAAGCATCGCAAGTGCTATGGATAGTTCTGTTTGGCCCCTCCGCTCATTTAACAGACCGTCTGCAGCTCTTAAAAGTGCAACATGTCCAGGCGAGCGGAAATCTTTTCCAAAATCAATAGTTTTTCCATTTTTGGCTTCCTTGACGATGTTTCCTATCTCTTTAATCGTCAGTGCGCGATCGTTGTCGGTGATCCCGGTGTATGTACCCCGGTGGTTCACCCATATTGAAAAAGAGGATCTGTTATCATAGGGGATATCCCCACTTTTTTCAACGATTGGGCGCAGGGGGGAAAAACCATTTTTGGCTGCACCCCTGAGCACATCCGAAATAAATGGCAACCCGAGCTTTTCTGAGATTTTCGGGTGAATTGCAACACATATAAGCCCGCCACCGTCAGATCTCAGGCAAGTAACATCTTTTGGCCTCACATTGATTGCTGGTATCGTTAAATCGGTTTCGCCTTCTCTATCATCATCGTCATATAAGAGTATCATCTTACCTTTTTTCAAGGATTCAATTGCTTTTGAAATCATAGGATCACCGTTATATTTATTTCAGCCCCATCGTTTATGTTAAGGCCCTCCCTCAAATTTTTCGGGGAAAGTATCTCCAAAATGTCCACTGGATAGTGTGTTCGATCCGGAACTATGACTGCACAATCGATATCTTCAATCTTTGACGGGAAACATTTTCCTCCACCAAAGGTTCTGTTTTCCGATTTAAAACCATTGATCTCGATACCTTTGTGTTCTTCAAACTTCCTTCTAAGAACTGTGCTTTGCTCGTTTAGCCTGAGGTTTAACGTGCCGGGAAATGGAACAAAACCCAATTTTTCATTGAATTGATCTGAATATCCGCCCTGTGCTATATAATATTGCCCTTCCCCAAGTCCGGTGAATAAAGTACCAACAAGCTCTATACAATCTCTTTTCTGCGTGAATATCTTCTGATAATCGTTGTATTCTTTTTTTAATAGATCTACTCCCTTTTTGCTTATCGTTGTCCATTGTCCATCTGAAACGATTGTTCTACTTATCATACCCTCCTGTTCCAGGGTCTGCAACCTGCGTGAAGCTGTTTGGGGGGAGGAATCTATAAATTTCGAAAAGTCATGAGATGATAGTTTTATCGGCTTTTTCATTGCACCGATCAGCGCCAACTTTTTAAGTGAGTCTATATCAACCACGGGGTTCACCAGTTTCACCATTTGTGAGATATAACCCAGTTTTGGGTAGCATGGATGATTAATCTTTTGATTTGCCCGATTAGCCCATCTCACCCGAGTTTTTATATAGCGACTCCATCTCACCTTTATCAATCGCCACTTCTTCAAATACGGTGTCTCTTATAAAAATATCCGAGCCTGTTCTAAGTGCAAGTGCCAGACAATCACTTGGCCTTGCATCCAGCTCTTTTACAGACTCGTTTACCCGTATAAAAAGGCGTGCGTAATAAACTCCATTATCGATTTCATCAATTAAAATTTTGTTTATAACCGCATTGAAAGTATCAAGCATCGAGAC